>DRLZ01000021.1 GCA_011322755.1 Crenotrichaceae bacterium | reverse complement strand
CCCTGCGGGCATTGCCACTTCAAACAATCCTTTGTTGGAGGCGCATTGAAACAGAGCGGTTAAATCAAGGTTGTAGTTAATTTGTTGACCTGTATAACCCAATCGTGGCACATAAATCCCACAATGATGTACGATATCCTCGGCATCCATATAGGCAATATCTGCACCTGGATAATAAAATGACTGTTGAATTGGCCAGTTCCACCGTAAGTTGTCGCCGGGGTCATTTGTGGCATTCGAGACATCAAGATTCCAGTGATAAAGATTGATGAACATCCCACGTTGCTTACCCGCCCATTCTGACACAATGTAAATATAAGACCAGAGAGTTGGCGGCTGTGTTGTGCCCGGTACTTGTGAGGGAAGATCGATCGCATAGACCTTTTCCTTAAACGACACGTTATCTTTATACCACCATATACCACCATGGCCCGTTTAAATAACCAAGCACTGATCCATTACCACGATTCGATTGAGCGCCAATCGCCATAAATGGAATTCCACCGTATTCAGGATTAGGAAAGTACGTGTTCAAAACCATGTGCGCACGATTGAAATATTCACCTGCAGGAATATTTTTCAACACTGTAAACCCCATTAAACCAGACCCTGGAGCAGAGCGAGGCAAGGATTGGTTGGGAGGCCCAGGATTATGTGTATACGTAATAGCTCCATTGCTGTGAGCTACGTTGAATGCAACTTCGTTATTGAACGACAAAACCCAGTAGCTTGGAGACCAAAAGTTACCATTGCTCCATGCGTTGGATTGAGAAAAGCCGGTTGGACTATTACCACAAGCCGCTATGGCGCATGAAAAGTAAGGGGAAGGAGAATAACTGATAGGAAGCCCGAAGCTTCCACGGGAAGGATGATTATAATCTGTTCTGACGTGCCCCGAAACGAAGCCCTGATCCCAGAACCCCTGCGCCAACAGGCTTGTTGAAAACACTGAAAGAAAAACAACGAGTATCAGATACTGATACTTTTGTACTTTTGCATAGTGATTACCTCTACATTACTGATTAAAGAAATACCTCTTATTAGTTTTCTTTGACCGTAACAATTAAAACCGATTATGTCAAGTATGAGCCTTGTCCAATATAATGATAATTCTGGTAGCACAATAAGTGTTGTGACCTTTGAATTCAAAGCAAACAGTTATCAGACAATCAATAATCATCAAGAATGTCAGCTCTGCAATAAGGTATCAGGTTTTGTAATCATACATTTCTGAGCTATTTGAATAAGTCACGCTTGATTATATTCCCTCAATCCAGAATAAGCGTAGGTTTGTTGAAAATAGCTATAAATAACGAATAATCTTGTTGATGTTAAAACAGAGTACTACTTATGCCAGCAATCAAGCTGATGTCACCTTTTGTTTTCAAATCGGTAGCGCAAGAAACGCACCGCCATTTTGTTTGGTGAGTTCGCGCATGAGTATGCCAAATCTGTTTGTTGTTCCGGGTGATACAAAGCCTACTGCGTGGATTTTAGCCAGTCTTTTGGCTGATTTTGATGGCTTGTTTTGTTTGCTGATTCTGGTGATTACCGGATCATACGATGAGCCGGTATAATCATCGCCAAACACATAAATGGATGTTGAGATAGTCGGCTTTGCGTAGCGGCGTAGCGCGACTTGAATTCCTTCGACCGGGCTGCTGTTGGATGTTGCAGACCAGTGATGGAACAATTTGACAAGGCTGGCTCGTCTGCGGGGGGTGTCAGGAATCCATTTGCCAGCGTAGCCTGCTATGATGGGTTTGCCCATGTCGTTTAAAATCTGAAAGCCTTTGACTTTGGGGTGAATATTCAGGACATTGATAATTTCTGTCGAGACCCGGTTCCAGATTCGTTGCATGCTGCCTGAGGTATCGACAATGAAAATGACATAGTCACTATTAACCGGAATTCCACCGACTTCTTTATCCCGAATGGTATTTTTGGTTTTTGGCGTGCTGATTGAGGCTTGTTTTAATGTTGACTGAACCAGCGACAAACCTTGCGCTGAATCAGACAGTGATGATTGCTTGCCCAGTTGCTGTTGTATTTTTTTGTTGGTCTGAATTGCTGCTGTTTGCAGTCGTTGTTGCTGTTTTGTTAGCTGTTCTGACTTTGATGTTTGAATCTCGATACTGTGTTCGAGTTGTGAAATGGTATTTTCAAGGGTGATGACTGTTTTTAATAAACTTTCAACCTCTCCCTTGCCTGAGACTGAGACGTCATCCTGTGTTTTTGAAATCAGTACCAGCATGACGACTGCGCCAAAGCCGCAGGAGATAACATCCAGGAACGACAGGTTGAAAATTTCGAAGTGTTTTTTACGTAATTTCATGGCCAGTTATTCGCAGGATTGAGTACCAGACCGCCTGTAACCGCTGACCAGCCCCAATATTGATCAATCGCATCAGGATCGCCCTCCAGTGGTAATAGAATGATGTTGGTCTGCGCATTTTTTACTGAAGTTTCTGCAATGGTTTGCCTGAACAGCATGACTCTGCACGCTCCTGAAATGATTTTAGAATTACCCAGCAATGAGCTGCAACTGGCGAAAGGATTCAGGCTTTTATAGCGTGATTCACCTTTGGTTGGTAAACCATCAGTGATGAGATAGATGTTGGATGGCGCATATTTATTCACCAGTTGCAAACCACGCTGGAGGTTGGTGGCGCCTTCTGGTGTCAATGTATTCAGATCAGACAAGATTGCCGGAATACTGGCTGCAGCGCTTGCCTTGACCCATCCGTTATGCCCCAGAGTTCGTGCCTTGTCATTAAAGGCAATAGCAATGACATCGCTGTTGCTCGGTAATCGTGCCAGCAGCCACTGGACGACTTTTTTTGTGCGTATCCATTTTTTTGCCCGTTGTTTACTTTGAACCGAGCCATTCTTTGTTTTGATAATGTCGATTAGTTTTTCATCTGTCATCGAGGCACTGTGATCAACCAGAATGGCAATTTTTCGCCCTTTGACCTGAAGCCCGATCAGGTATTGCTCTTCATTGACGTGTTTGGTTGCGACTAAATCTTCTTTTTTTAATACTTTGATGGTTTTAATATCTGATT
>DRLZ01000020.1 GCA_011322755.1 Crenotrichaceae bacterium | reverse complement strand
GAGACGGTGATTGTTCAAAGCCAAGAAATTTTGGTTGCAGTAATTTTGCCAACACTGGCAGCAAGGTCAGACTGGTGAGAAAACTGGTCATAATAGCGACTGCAACCAGCAAGCCGAATTCCTGCAATACCACGACCTTACTCGTACTTAACACCCCAAATCCGAGCGCCAGTGCCAGAAAATTAAACAATAAGGCACGGCCGGTTGAAGGGTAGAGTTTTAGCAAAGCTTGATTGACGCTGCCCTGTCTTTCTTTCAATAAAACTTGCAGGCGCTCCAGTGTATGAATGGAAAAATCAACGCCCAATCCAATCGAAATGGCAGCAAACATGGAGGTACTGACGGATAGCCATATCCCTGAAAACCCCATCACTGCATAAATCATCAAGATCGTCACGACGACTGGTAACACCACCAGAATGCCTGCCAGCAGTGAACGAAAACTAACCGCCGCCATGAGCATCACCAATAACAAGGCAATGCCAATACTGTTAAAGTGACTATCAGCAAGACGCTGGATCCAGTGATAATCCACATTGACCCGACCGCTGAGGCTGGCTTTAATACCCGGTGCATTAAAATGCTGGTTGATATAAGCGCGGCTGGCTTCCACTATGGGTTTGCCAATACTGTACCGACCGCTATCAACATGGACGCGCAGGTTGGCTAGCCGGTAATCAAAATCGATTTCTTCGTCAAAATCAGTTGGATCACCGCTGGCTGAATACAACAGAAAATATTGTGCAATCAAATCAGCGTTATCCGGTAATTTGTATTCATTGGGTGCACCACCGTTCAATGCTCGATTCATTTGTTTCAGATAATCAACAATTGAAGTTGACCCATTGACATGTGGCAGGCTTTGCAAATAGTTCTGAAATGCTTCGATACGGTGTAAATGCTCTGGTATAAACAGATCTTCAGGTTGATCGGTTTCGATCATAATGTCCAGATAATGGGTTCCGTCAAATGTTTCATTCAGAACGTTGTCTGCAATCGATAGCGGCTCCTGGTAATGAAATGTTCGAATCAGCTCTTCATCCAGCTTGATTTTACCAGCGCCAAGAACACCGAGCAGGACGAACAATACGATCCATAACAATGTTGTCACTGGAAAGCGCAACACAGTTTGTCCCAGTCGATTCAGCAGCTGTCCACTCAAACTGATGTCGCTGTTTCGATTTGTTTTAGCCTTAAACGCTGGGCTGGATTTTAATTTGAGAATACTCAGAAATGCTGGAATTACTGTAATTGAAAAAAGCCAGGCCACAGCAACACCAACCATTGCAAATACACCAAAGTATTTCATCGGCGGCATTACCGAAGCCAGGCTCAAACCAAGAAAACCAGCCATCGTTGTTAATGAAGTCAAGGTTACCGGACGCCACATGCTAAGCATGGTGCGTATCGTCAGCTGACGCGCAGACAATGCTGGATTCTCAGCCATCTCTTCATAATACTGACTGAGAATATGAATTGAATCAGCAACAGCGATACCAATCAAGACCACCGGCAAGGCGTTGGTAATCACAAAAAACGGCACATCGGATGCCGCCATCAGTCCTAACGCGCTGGCAGCAGTGGCAACAACAACCAGATTGGGTAGCAACACACCGCGCAACGTGCGCAGGCACAAAAAGCAGACAATCGTAATCACCACTCCAGCCAAAGGATCGAGCCTGAATGCATCCGCATCAATATAAGCGCCCATATAGCCAGCAACAGCGCCTTCTCCTGCCACATGGATGTTTTCACCATCTGCGACAGGCGCTTGTTCGACCAGTTTCAGTAAAGCGGCATAGGTTTGCTGGGCTTTATCCTGATCAAACAGCTCGGCAACGATTAATGTACCGCTGCCATCACGCGCAACCAGACTGCCCAAATACAAGGGAAAATCCATGATCGCTGCGCGGACTTGATCCGCCTTGTTCTGGCTGGCAGGAACGGATTCATAAAATGGCTCAACCACCATTCCTTCTTCAGTTCCATAGATATTATTTTCTGTGGAAATGCTGGTAATACGATCAGGATCAATATTGTCAATATGTTTTAATTGTTCAGATAGCCATGTCACCAACCGTAAAGTATGTGGATTAAACACGCCTTGCTCGCCCTGATTGATAACAGCAATCACCATTGGATCCTGCAAACCAAAGATTTCACGGGTTTTATCGCGAAACTTTAACGCTGGATGATCCGATGGAATGAATGCATCGGCGCGGGTATCTTTACGCAGGCCGGGTACAAGCAGCGCAAACAAAACAATCAGAGTGAAACCCAATGCAATAACGGTTTTAGGCCGTGTTGTCATCAGAGTGAAAAACCGGTATGAGAAAGACTTTGCAAGGTGTTGGTGGCTCATGATAATCTGACAAATACGTGTATATACACTATATATTTAAGTTTACGCCTCCATGAGTAAAAGTCAAGCCTATACTCCCGCCTGTTGGTTGAGCTGCTTATTGAAATTATCCAACGCTGCAAGCAAGCCTTGTTCATTATCGACACCCAGCTTTTCTTGCAAGGTCTGGTGGGCTTGTCGCCAGAGCGGGATTGCTTCAATCAATTTCTGACAACCTAAGTGGGTGAGTACGATTTGCCTGGAACGTTTGTCCTGCCCCGGAACAATTTGAAGCAAACCGTCACGCTCTAGTGGCTTGATATTACGTGAAACAGTGGTTCGATCCATTACCAGTATACGAGCAAGGTCGGTAATCAACGGCTTATCCATCAGCGTTGCCGCCACAAGCAAGGTAAACTGAGTATTACGCAAACCGCTGGGTTTCAGTATATCTTCATAATGCTGTGCAGCAATACGACTGGCTTTACGTAAATTGTAATCCAGACAGCTGTGCGAAATTTCCAGTAGTTGTTGTTTGTTGATGTCCGTGCTCAGTGTCATGCGATTTGTCTGACAAGCGGAGTATTAACTATTAAGGTGTCGTCCATAATACCTGAATAACTATAATCCTGATAATGATCAAGATCCGTATCGCACAGAGATAGAGTGTGCCTGCAGATTCAGGCATCACTTGGCCAACAAAACTGATTGGTGTCCGTGCTAGATGTGTCATCAATAGTCCTGTTTTTTCATAACCAACTTAAATACATATTTTAATGGTCAATGGGTTAAAAGTATTTCTGTTTCGTCCAGGCGGTAACTGCCAACAGAGTGCTTCGCTAAAGTCTATAAGACAGGGTCACTATGTATTGACCTTTAT
>DRLZ01000019.1 GCA_011322755.1 Crenotrichaceae bacterium | reverse complement strand
CCTCCACTTCGCGAACGGCTCGATGATGTTCCTTTTCTTGCCGCGTTTCTTGCCAAAAAATATGCCGCTCATATCGGTCGGCATATTCTGGGTATTTCACCCAGCATCATCAGTATCCTGCAAGCCTATGATTGGCCCGGCAATGTACGGGAACTTGAGAATGAAATTCAACGAATGGTCGCGCTTGCAGAAAATGGACAATATTTGAGCGAAGATCATCTTTCTCCAACACTATCGTCAATCCAGCTTTCACATCCCAGCGATCAACCAGAGCAATATTTGCCTGAAGGAAATACCTTGAAAGAAAAGGTTGAGTCACTTGAAAAAACACTGGTTCGTGAAGCCCTGCTCCGGCATCGCTGGAACCAGAGCAAGGCGGCACGGGAGCTTGGGCTGTCCAGAGTCGGTCTCGCCAACAAGATCAAGCGATATGCGCTTGATCAAGCAATTGTCTGATCATGTCGGATAAAACGAACAACGAAAACGATCACACAATGTCTTCAGGGATTATCCGTTTCCCAGTGTCCCGTACCCGCCCCAAGGGATGTCAATGCAATTTTAAAGAGCTGGGATATTCCAGCTTATCTCAAAGACCCGGAATTTCCCGATCAAGTCTTAAAGGTCATTGGTGTAGTCAGTGTAAAGGTATCTGGTATGGCTTCTCAGGAGAGGTCGAATGTCCTGTGTGTGGCAATCGACAGGGTTAGATTGTTTCCAGTCAGTAATACAGGTGTTGCGCGACTTGTGTAAACTAGCTTTACAATGCAGAATGACAAGTATCTTTGTAATCTTCAACGAATAAAATCCAGATTTCACCCTCCTTGTCGTAACCTGTTCATTTCTCGTCTGATTTATCATTATCAATTTATGGCACATATTATGCTTCTTATACTATTGAGTAAATGTACTCTTGCAGAGAAAGTGAATTTTGCCTTTGTCTGTCTAGAGCTTATTTAGGGAGGAGGATAACGTGGCTAATCTACTCTGGCTTCAAGGTGGTGCGTGCTCAGGCAACACCATGTCGTTTCTGAATGCTGAAGAACCCAGCGCTTGTGATCTGGTGACTGATTTCGGTATCAATGTATTGTGGCATCCATCTCTGGGCATGGAGCTGGGTGATAATCTTCAACAAATGCTGAAAGATTGCATCTCTGGTTCAATCAAGCTCGACATCTTCGTTTTTGAAGGAACTGTGGTAAATGCTCCGAATGGCACCGGCGAATGGAATCGTTTTGCCGGTCGACCGATGAAAGAATGGGTCAGGGAATTATCCAATGTTGCTGATATTGTGGTTGCGATTGGAGATTGCGCAACTTGGGGCGGCATTCCCGCTACCGCTCCCAATCCTTCTGATTCAGAAGGACTACAGTTTCTTAAACGTGATCATGGCGGCTTTCTGGGCAAGGATTTCAAGGCCAAAATTGGTTTGCCGGTGATTAATATTCCTGGCTGCCCGGCTCATCCCGACTGGGTGACCCAAATTCTGGTCGCAGTCGCAACCGGGCACGCGGGTGATCTGGCAATCGATGAATTTCAGCGTCCCAAGACTTTTTTCCAAAGTTTTACCCAGACTGGTTGTACCCGAAACATGCATTTTGCCTACAAGGTTTCCGCCACAGAGTTTGGTCAACGTCGAGGCTGTCTGTTTTATGATCTGGGTTGCCGTGGACCCATGACCCACTCACCATGCAACCGCATCCTCTGGAACCGTCAATCATCCAAGACACGGGCTGGAATGCCTTGTCTGGGTTGTACTGAGCCGGAGTTTCCGTTCTTCGATCTGGCGCCGGGAACGGTGTTTAAAACCCAGACCGTGATGGGCGTCCCCAAAGATCTTCCAGCTGGCGTGGATAAAAAAGGCTACATCAAGCTCACCGCAGCAGCGAAAACGGCAGCGCCAGCCTGGGCTGAAGAAGACATTTTTACCGTGTAAGCCGACTGACTAAGGAGATTAACATGGCTCAAGTACAAACACTGGATATCTCGCCGGTCGGTCGCGTTGAAGGCGATCTTGATGTGCGCGTTGATATTGAAGACGGCGTTGTTGTCAATGCCTGGACCTCTGCAGAATTATTCAGGGGATTTGAAATTATACTTCGCGACAAAGATCCACAAGCTGGTCTGGTTGTTACGCCGCGTGCCTGCGGTATCTGTGGGGCGTCACATTTGACCTGTGCTGCCTGGGCGCTGGATACTGCCTGGCAAGCTGAAGTGCCGCGCAATGCGATTATTGCTCGCAATCTGGGACAACTGGCAGAGAGTTTGCAAAGCCTGCCCAGACATCACTACGGACTGTTCATGATTGACATGGTCAACAAGAACTACAAAAACAGCCCATATTATGAAGAGGCGGTGAAACGCTGGGCGCCATTCACGGGCACCAACTATGAACTTGGCGTTACCATTTCCGGCCGTCCGGTGGAAATCTATGCCATGCTTGGCGGTCAATGGCCGCATTCAAGTTATATGGTACCGGGTGGAGTGATGTGTTCGCCAACTCTGACTGATGTGACACGCTCATGGTCTATTCTGGAACATTTCCGCAGCAACTGGATAGAACCAATGTGGCTGGGGTGTTCGCTGGAACGCTATGAAGAAATTCAAACCTATGCTGACTTTATGGCTTGGCTGGATGAAAAACCGGAACATGCCAATTCTGATCTGGGAATGATGTGGCGCATGGCGTGCGATGTTGGCTTGGACAAATACGGCAAGGGGCTGGACAAGTTTATATCCTGGGGTTATCTGCCACACGAAGACAAGTACAACAAGCCGACTATTGAAGGCCGAAATGCGGCCGTGCAAATGCCTAGCGGTGTTTTTGATGGTGCCACATGTAGCCATCAAGTAATGGATCAGGCAGTGGTCAGGGAAGACACGACCCACGCATGGTACGAGGAAAGCGGCGCTCCGCATCCATTTGACCGGACAACCAACCCGATATCAAACAACGCCCAGGATTTTGCTGGAAAATATTCATGGGCAACCGCGGTTATGCACGCCGAAAGAGGTCATCTCGAAGCCGGGCCATTGGCGCGGGAACTGGTCTACGGTGGCAATCACATGGAAGACTGGCAGCATCGTGACGGTCTGGTGCTGGATATGTATAAAAACATGGGTGGCGCAAGTGTCTTGCTGCGTCATTTTGCGCGTATGCACGAGGTTAAGTACATCTACCGGATGATGGAGCGTTGCCTGCGCGAGTTTAAACTTAGCGAACCATTTTATGTCAAGCCCAAAGAACAGGATGGTCAGGGATGGGGTGCCACAGAAGCCATCCGCGGCGCGTTGTGTCACTGGATTGATGTCAAGGACGGCAAGATCAAAAATTACCAGATTATCGCGCCGACCACCTGGAATGTAGGGCCACGCACCGGTGAAGAGGAACGGGGGCCGATTGAAGAAGCTCTGATTGGTACGCCAATCGCTGATGCTGGCGATCCGGTTGAAGTTGGTCACGTAGCACGTTCATATGATTCCTGTCTGGTTTGTACAGTACACGCTCATGATGCAAAAACTGGCGAGGAACTGGCGCGTTTCAAGACAGCATAATACACTGTCTCGCTGATCTGACCGGGTTAGTGTCTATCCCGGTCAGTCTATTAGAGAAAAAACAATAATTATGGTGGAACAAAACCAGTGAGCAAAGAGGATGATGACGCTCTGCGTGAAAAAATCGGCAAAATGATGGCCGATGGTCTGCAGACCCAGACAGAGCCATTCCCAAAAGATAACTTCCAGTTCGAGGAAATACTCAAAGAGTTACGCGAACTGGAAGCTGGTGAACTTGAGAAAAAACTTGTGATTTCAGGTTTCGTCGATCATCCCTACGGCGAAGACGAGCAACGTTGCCTTGAATGCATGTATTATCTGGTTCACCGCAAATGGTGTGATCTGCCAGAACTGGCAGTGCCGGTTGATCCTCAGTGGTGGTGCAGGCTGTGGAGAATCTAACCTGACATCTCATCCGTCAATGACCGACTCCAGCATTAAGACCAGTCAAGCAGCAAACGATGAATCACTTCGAGATCAGCTACGCGCCTTGCTGAAAGACGGGCTGGAAACCGAAGTTGAGCCCCGCGCTTATACCCATGAACAGGTACTGGATATTGTTGCCAGACTGCAACAACTAGAAGAAAGTAATCTCGAAGAAAAATTGAAAACCGCTGGATTTACCCTGACTCCATATCGCCATGAAGATGACGAGCAAGCCTGTGAAACCTGCATGTATTATCAGCTACACCGAAAGTTTTGTGAGCTGCCTGAATTGATGTTGCCAGCGGAACCACAATGGTCGTGCAGACTCTGGCGTATTTAGCTCTCCCTTCCCTGCTAAAAATCCACATCATTCTATGCTGACCATTATTGGCTGCGGCAACAGCAATCGAAGCGACGATGCAGTCGGTGTTATTGTCGCCCAACGTCTGCAAAGTCACCAAAAAACAAATCCACAGCCTGATGTACGCATCTTCGATGCCGGAACAGCCGGTATGGATGTCATGTTCCAGGCTCGTGGCAGCAAGGCGTTAATCATCATCGACGCCAATCAAAGCGAATCAGAACCCGGAACAATCTTTAAAGTACCCGGGGAAGAACTGGAAAACATCCCACAACCATCGTACAACTTGCATGATTTTCGCTGGGATCATGCCTTGTACGCAGGCAAACAAATCTTCAAAGAACAATTTCCAATCGATGTTACAGTCTATCTCATCGAAGCAGCTAAGCTGTCTCCGGGGCTGGAATTATCACCCGAAGTTGCCAGAGCAGCAGACAGTGTGTGCAAGTCAATTATTCAGCAAATCAATCAGCATCATGACTGAACCATCTGCCCCGTGTTCATCAGTACAAATACGCAACGGTAACCTGTATCTCGATGCAGCAACCTACCAGACTTTTTTCAACGGCATTGAATCCGTTATCCTTGTCAATCGACAGCAAAAACTATACATCATGCCGGTAATGAACCCTGGCGGCGGTGGTTTGTTAATCAAGATTATCAACTCAAAAGGAGACCGGGTGATTCACGCAAGGGAATTTTTTTGCGATCAGCAAGTCGATGAATCATTGAACCTGATGTTACCAGCGTATTGGAATACAGAGATGGCTGCGCTGGAAATTGGAATTCAGTTGAAGTTGATGCACTCTTAACGTATTCATTTCGTTCGATGGATTCAGATCTGAGAATATCGCTCCATGGAACAAGCAATTTCACAGCTAATCAATCTTGGCGAAGTTAACTTAGTGACGAATGGCCAGATTATCTTCAATTTGGTCTGAATCAAAACGATGTGCCCAAGTTAATAAAGATCATTGAAGACTTGCGTCATAACTGGGCTGCGTTACACGCATGGCGTGCGCTCGGTCAGATCGGTAATCCACAGTCGATACAGCTTCTGTTCAATCAATTCAGTAAACTCTGCGATGGTGACTGGGCAATTTCAAAGCTCTGTATCGTGATGGACATGATTGGTCAACTTGCAATTGAAGCACTTGGCAACTACCTGAAAGACAAATGGCGCAAGGAATATGCACGAATCATGGCATCTGATAGGCTTAGATTGCATTAGCTTTGAAAATCATGGACATTGAGCTACTTCACAGCTAGAACATACCTTTTGTACTTGACCTGGATAACTGGATATAATTGCACCGATCTCTTGATATATTTCTACTCATGGTTGCTTCTCGTCCCGCATATAGCCAGGTAAACGAACCAAGGGTTTTCCTTGTTACCGGAGCGACTGATGCAATTGGAAAAGCCATCGCCCGGCAATTGGCAGACATTGAGAATTCCAAGGTGATACTGGTTTGTCGCAACCAACAAAAGGCAGAACGGGTTATTAATAACATTATCCAATCAAGCCAAAATCCAAATGTTTGTTATATCCTT
>DRLZ01000018.1 GCA_011322755.1 Crenotrichaceae bacterium | reverse complement strand
TGTTTACTGATGAATCTGTCGATGATGTGCCTCTCGTGGTGCCTAGTCGCGGATCATCTTTGATTGGCGGAACTTTGAGAACGTCACTGTCCAGGGATGATGTTTATCGCGTTCTTGTGGATGGTTTCCTGCCAATTGTTGATGTGACAGAAACACCAGTAAAGCAATCGCGCACCGGATTGACAACCATTGCGTTGCCGTATGCCCAGGATGCCCGCATAACAGTTCATCTGGCGCATTTTCTTGGCCGTCAGCTCGATGCGGCATCTGAAAATGGACAGTCTATGCCTGATGGTGCCCGTTTTCTCCACCCGACCGCTGTTTTGTTTAACGGGGGAGTGTTTAAAGCAGATGCGATTACGGATCGGCTGATGACATTATTGAATGACTGGCTTACTGCCGACAACGCAGAACATGCACGTTTACTTGTGGGTGCTGATTATGATCTGGCAGTTGCCAAAGGCGGTTCCTATTATGGTTATGTACGCCAGGGAAAAGGCGTACGGATTCGTGGTGGGACAGCTGCATCATTTTATGTTGGTGTGGAAAGTGCTATGCCGGCAATTCCAGGTATGGCGCCACCGTTACAAGCACTCTGTATTGCCCCGTTCGGGATGGAAGAAGGTACGAATGCCGATTTACCTCCATACGAGTTTGGTGTTGTGGTCGGTGAGCCTGTACGTTTCCGTTTTTTTAGTTCGACTGTGCGTAGAGAAGATCAGGTTGGTGTACGTCATGATCATTGGTCGGCCGATGAACTGGAAGAACTTGATGAAATTGAGATTACTCTGCCGGTTGAGGGGCGCGATGTCGGTGATGTCGTTCCGGTTACTCTGGCAGCAGCAGTAACAGAAACGGGTACCTTAAGACTGGATGCAGTAGCCGTTGATGGTGATCAGCGCTGGAAAATTGAATATGATGTTCGCGCTGGTGAAACTGTTACGGATAATCAGGAGCAACTTTCTGATGGTACGGCAATTGGTACAGAAACCTCTGATAATCCAGACTCTGATGTTCACAGGCATGATGGCGATGGCGATCTGTCTGCAGCGCAAGACGATCATGCAGAGGGCGGTAGTCGTTTTGGAAATCTCTTTGGGCGTTGATTTTCATCTTCTGAATGGCCAAAACTGCGTCTGATCATCGTTCGCGCTACCTTGTTGGTATCGATTTAGGTACAACACATACAGCAGTTGCCTGGCTTGATACCAGGCAACAGGATCAAGGGATACAGCTTTTTTATCTTGATCAGCTGGTTGCAGCTGGCGAGGTTTCCATGCAACCACTGTTGCCGTCAGTACGTTATCACCCTTGTGAGGATGAAATAGCAACGGCTGACTGCGTTTTGCCCTGGCAAACAGTCGCGTTTGGCGATCCAGTCCACAACTCAATTGTTGGTGAATGGGCGCGGTCACTGGGTGCTAAAAGCCATGGCCGGCTTGTGACCAGCGCGAAGAGCTGGTTATCGAATGAAGCAGTTGATCGTGCTGCAAATATCTTACCGTGGGGAACAGCTGAAGATATTCCTAAAATATCACCTGTGCTGGCGAGCGCCAGTTATCTGAATCATGTTCGTTGTGCATGGAATCTTCGATTCAAAAATGCGCCACTAGAAAAACAAGACGTTTTTCTTACGATCCCTGCCTCGTTTGATGAGGCTGCCCGACAATATACCTTGCAAGCTGCACAAATTGCTGGAATTTCTCAAGTACGGTTATTGGAAGAACCGCTTACTGCTTGCTATCACTGGACATATCAAAACAAAGATCATCTGGCTGATGAATTAAAAAATATTCATTTGTTGCTGGTTTGTGACATAGGTGGTGGAACGACCGATTTTACTCTGATTCAAGTACAACCAAACCAGGAACATTCCGGAGGACAGCCCAGGCTCACGCGAATTGGTGTTGGTGATCATTTAATGCTCGGTGGTGATAATATTGACCTGGCAATCGCACGCTTGGCTGAACACCGTCTTTCTCCCAACCAGCCGTTAAAGATGGCTGATTTACACCAGCTGATAGAGCAGTGTCGTATTGCAAAAGAACAGTTGCTCGCGAATCAGGCGCCTGAAGATTTTACTGTCACTTTGCTTGGTTCAGGCAGTCAGCTGATCGGCAATGCCAAATCGACACGTGTAACCAGAGACGAAATTAGATCGCTCGTTATGGATGGGTTTTTTCCACACGCACAGCTCGAGGCATTACCAGAGCGTCAGCGCACAGGTGTTGTTGAGTTTGGTTTGCCGTATGCCAGCGATCCTGCAATGACGCGCCATATTGCAGATTTTTTAGTCAAGCATCAGAAATCAATTGAGAAGGTACTGGGTAATGATCAAACAAGCCTGGTTCCAGACGCAATTTTATTAAACGGTGGAGTGTTTAAAAGTCCGGTTGTTGTTGATACCTTGCTGGATAGAATGCAAAACTGGACTGAGCAAAAAGTAACCCATCTGCAAAATCAGCATCCAGAGTTCGCTGTTGCATATGGTGCTGTTGCCTATGGATTAGCAAGTCGTGGACAACACGTTAAAATCGGAGGTGGATCCGCACGTAGTTTTTTTGTTGAGGTCGAGAGCAAGGGGCAGGTAAAAAAAGCTGTGTGTGTGTTACCAAAAGGGACAGAAGAGGGCAGCGCCCAGGTGTTGGTTGATCGAATTTTTGCGTTACAGCTGGGTCAGCCTGTGCGTTTTCATTTATTGTCAACGACTGATGATACAGAATACAAGCCAGGGCAATTGGTTGACGTGTCGAATGAGCGGTTTCATGGGCTGCCTCCGTTGGCAACCTTATTGGGAAAAAATGAAAAAGGCGAGGTCGCTGTTAATCTCAGTGCTGAGCTGAGTGATCTGGGTGTATTGGAGCTTTCATGTGTCGATGAGCAGGATAGTAACAAACGCTGGAAGCTCAGTTTTGGATTACGCAATGAAAGCAGAATTCAGGCGGGTTCAGATGTTGGGTCACACCCACAGTTGGCCAAAGCAACTGCGCTGATACAAACTGTGTTTGGTAAAAAGTCCCAGCAGGTTGAGCCAAAAGCCGTTAAACAGTTACGTGGAAATCTTGAATCATTGCTTGGCAAACGCACGGAATGGGACACTGGATTGTTACGGGCATTGCATGATGAACTGTTAGCAGGAGCAAAAAATCGACGACGATCTGTACATCATGAACGAGTCTGGTTGAGTCTGGCAGGATTCTGCTTGCGCCCAGGTTGGGGATATCCTCTGGATGACTGGCGTTGTGAACAGCTCTGGGGATTACATCAACAAGGTTTGCAATATGTTAACGAAATCCAGCCCTGGACTGAATGGTGGACAATGTGGCGCAGAATTGCAGGAGGCCTGGATCAGGATCAACAGCTTAAATTGTACCGAGATGTTGCCAAATATATTGATCCTGCGAGTGCACGGATGGGGAAAACTGCAGCGGTTGGGAAAAAACGTGGTTATGATGAGATGGTACGGATGGTTGCTTCCCTGGAACATTTGCCGGTTGTTGAAAAAGTTAGGATCGGTAACTGGTTACTAAAAAGGCTCAAAAAACCAAGTGAACCAGCCCTTTCATGGTGGGCGTTAAGTCGCGTTGGTGCTAGAGTGCCATTCTATGGAAGTACACACAATGTCGTTTCGGCTGAAATTGTCGAAAAATGGCTCGCATTTATTCTATCGCTAACGTGGAAAAAAGACGCTCCATTTGCATTTGCTGCAGCATTATTAGCCAGAAAGAGTGGTGATCGAGTGCGTGATATTTCACCGGAAACAAGCCGGGCAGTTGTGGATAAATTGCAAAGTATCAAGGCTTCTCAAAGCTGGGTCGACATGGTAGAGCAAGTGATTGAACTTGAGGAATCAGATCAACGGATGTTGTATGGAGATGCTTTACCTGTTGGGTTGAAATTGCTGCAATAATGCGTTGTCACCATGTTAAATGATTTAAAAAGAAGGTCTGATAGATGAAAATATTTACCAAAACGTACTGGTGCGCACCACTAATTGGAATGCACTGGATGAGGGCCCAGACATTTAGTCATAAAAAAGATTTTGAATCATCGCTCAAACGTCTGGACAAAATTGAGAAACTGACCAGTGGGGATGTGCAACCAATGGGTGGGATTTATGCAGAATATGCCACACTTCGCGGGCATGTTTTGGATGGAGTGGGAGAGACTCAGCAAGCTATTGAATTATTACAAAGTGGCGTTCGCTCGGCGCGACATTCATCAAATTATAATGATGATGAAAAAGACTATATTCAGGCCTATGCATCCATCGAGCACCCAGATCTATCGCCACCGTTGAAAGAAGTTGATGAGCAGATGCTGGAAGATATCCAGCTCGGCAACGTACGTATGGAAATAAAACTTTGTCTACCCTTGTTTACTCACCCTCGTTGGCCGCATCCTGATCAAATAGGTTTGGATCTGGATGAAGACGATGATTATAATAACCACCACGAGTCATCTTCTGAGTAGTATGAAGGTGTTGTCTATAGGACATAAGTAGCGAAGATTATATTTTCAGAGACAGTAGAGATTCCGGAGTGTTATTTGAAGACAAATAATTGTGTCATTATCCGAAAAACAGCTTGACGGGATTGAGTTAGGTTTCTATAATTGACTGTCTTTGCGGTGCAGTGATTTCTGAAGTAATTCAGGGGTGCAGCGTAGAGGCGAGCTGACATGAGTGTGTTGGCGAATGTTCTTTAACAGTCTG
>DRLZ01000017.1 GCA_011322755.1 Crenotrichaceae bacterium | reverse complement strand
TACCATCTTCGTCTGTTACTTTAATTGTTGATGAATAGTTATTGACTGGTAATACGGGCACTTCAACATCTTCACCTGATAACTCATGATGAACAGTTTTAGCTGAACTCATTTCAGTAATTCTGTATTTCATCGAATGTTTGGCAGGTTTATACGCTTTCATTTCTTCAGTGATTGTACCCCCACCTTTTAGCGTCAACACCCGGGTCGCGCCTTTATCATTTCCGCCCTGACCTACAGTACTTTCAACAACTGGGAGCCAGGTATGCAACTGATCAAAATCCTTGATTAAATCCCAGACTTTATCGACGCTGGCATTAATGACAATACTTTCTTCAACTTTGACGCGTGATGGTCCGTGCGCAAAGCTGATTGACACCCATAATGCCAGGATTATTCCAGACCAAAGTTGCATTTTTCTCATTCTACTCTCCATTCATTAATTTCGTTTGATCAGGTCGCATAACCTGCACTGTATTGCAGTAAGCAAGGTGCTATGAACCTCCATCATGAATACGATTACCATTTTACGGCATTCACGTTCCAGCTGACAACAACGCCGCCAACATGACCAACAGTATTCACAATCAAGAAGCCTAGCAATCATCAATGAACACGGTCTGAACTATTCTTGTCGAACAGTAGCAGTACCATGAATTGAGTGATGCACGCTATTTTACAAATTGTAAACACCGCATTGTTAGATATCGAAACAAAAACTGTTTATTCGATGACCTCAATTGTTACTTTTGTTAGACCCTGTTTTATAAACCCAAGTTGTCGAGCAGCTTCTCTTGATAAATCAATAATGCGTCCTGCCGTATGTGGACCTCGATCATTGACTTTTACTATTACGTTTTTGTTATTGTCTAAATTGGTTACCCGTAATTGAGTACCAAACGGGTATGTGTTGTGAGCAGCTGTTAATGCATTCTTGTTGTAACGTTCTCCACTTGCTGTTTTCCGTCCATGAAAAACATTGCTGTAATACGCTGCGATTCCTGTCTCACTTGCACAAACAGCGGTTGGTATTGCCATGCAGATTACAAGCAATAGCACACTCAGTGGTAAATATTCGGTAATTCTAGTTCTCATTTATCCCTCTTAACTTTAGTATTGGTTGTCTTTAGTCATTGATAATTTTGATCAATACAGAACCTGCGATAAACAGTTCAAGCCAGTGCTAAACTGGTCTTTTGACTTTTTTATCAATCATTGTTGCTTACATATAACCTTAATGTACAGTTGCCAGATTATTGGCATACGCCTCAAGATCATCAAGTATTTCTAATTCATGCGGTGAGTCCGCACACTGAGTTTTTTTGTCTTGTAGAATGACATGAAAATGATCCAGACTAAGCCCTCTTCCAGCCTCAGGAGACTGTAATCGCTGCAATCGAAATGTATCCCAACGTGTCCGCTCTGCATCAATCAGTGACTCAGGATAATTTCTTGCTCTAAACCGAAACAACATTTCATCCAGTCGCTGATCCTCGAATACAGATGTGTTCTTCGCCAGTTCATCAGCTGATAGTGTATGTAGCTGGTGTAAAAGCGTTTTGTCAGCATCCGTAAGAAACCCGCCACTATACAGCATAAAGTCGGGGTCTTTGGTTAAATCCTGTGGCATCTCGCTGAAAACTGTAACAAGCTTTTTTTGAATCAGCAACTGTTGAGCGCGTAACAGAGCCAAATGTTTGTCACAGAGTGCATTGTCAATTTGCAAACGTTCAGCATCTTCTCGCCGAAGCACACTGGTGGGCACAACGACAGGACATTTGTTCGCATGAACTGTTTTTAAAGCAATGGGTACAGCCGTAGAAGCCTGCTCGGCTCTGGGTGTGAACAGGTATTCAGCGATGGTGCTGGCATCAAGTTCAATTAACGGCTCAGGGTCGAACGATAA
This sequence comes from Crenotrichaceae bacterium, assembly GCA_011322755.1. Lineage (GTDB taxonomy): Bacteria > Pseudomonadota > Gammaproteobacteria > Methylococcales > DRLZ01 > DRLZ01. The sequence continues at coordinate 638 of DRLZ01000017.1, read as the reverse complement.
ATCGTAAACAATGATGCCGTTTTTGTTCGCAGGATGAGCAGCCAGGGGAACAACGAGTGCAATACAAGAGCGACTTGCCGGATAGCGACCTGAAACATGCAGTACAGGTACCATATCAGTTACATTCAGTAATGGAAAAAGACTTGTCTTGGTTCGGTGTTGAACACAATAACTGAATAATTTAGGCTGTGCATGACGAACCAGTCTTGCCAGTGCAATGGTTGCTTCAACATCTGCCAGCGCATCATGTGCATGACCATGTTCGATCCCATTTGCCTGGGTCAGTTTATCCAGACGGAAGACAGGGAATCCATTTTCATCTTTTGGCCATACGATGCCCTCCGGGCGCAATGCATGCATAAGTCTCAAAACGTCAAGAAGATCCCAGCGTGAATTATGATGACGCCATTCATGTTCATAGGGATCCAGTAAGTTTCGATACAGACTATGTCGGGTTATCTCATCATCATAACGAATATTATTGTAACCAGCGATACAGGTGCCGGGGACTTTCAAGACTGCCTGAATCGCACGGATAAATTCGACTTCCCGAATCCCTTTTTGATTAGCAATTTGTGGTGTGATACCGGTTACCAGACATGCCTCAGGGTGAGGTAAATAATCATTTGACTGTTTAC
>DRLZ01000016.1 GCA_011322755.1 Crenotrichaceae bacterium | reverse complement strand
TGAATTCGTTTAAACCCTGTTCAGTTTTAATGTTCTTTGCCGCTGCAACAGCGATTGTTTGGAGTTCGTCTTTGTTCATTGTCTGTCTATCCTTCCTAAAAGTTAGGTCTATAATAGACAGTTACACAGTTTTATCTACAGTCTCGATAATTATGTCTGAAATAAACATCGATAGATTATGAGATAGGCTGTAATAAATCTTCCAGATCTTCTGCGCTGAGTAATGGGCCTTTTTGGGTTCCGGTTGCATCGCCATACATGTTGTCAGCTAATGCCTGTTTTTTCTGCTGCAATGCGATGATTTTATCTTCGACTGTATTTTCGCTGATTAGCTTATAAACGAATACAGCTTTGTTTTGTCCAATGCGGTGTGCGCGGTCAGTTGCCTGATTTTCGACTGCTGGATTCCACCACGGATCATAGTGAATAACAGTATCGGCTGCGGTTAAATTAAGGCCGACTCCACCAGCTTTGAGACTGATTAGCATCACTTCTGCCGGGCCTGTCTGGAAAAAGTCAATGGCTTCATCTCTTTTACGTGTTTGACCTGTTAACTTGCTATAGGTTATGTGTTGCTGTTTGATGGCTTTTTCTATAATTGCCAGCATTTTAGTAAACTGGGAGAAGATCAGTATCTTACGGCCTTCTTCGATCATTTCTGGCAGCATCTCCATTAACAAGTCCATTTTTGCTGATTGGCTGACATGTTTTGCTCTATCAAGTGATACCAGCCCAGGGTCACAACAGACTTGTCGTAATTTAAGCAATGCATCCAGAATCATGATATGGCTGCGTGCCAAACCTTTCTTTTTGATTTCATCGCGTACTTTTTGATCCATTGACAAACGTATGCTTTCATACAAGTCACGCTGTTTACCCTCCAGGATAATGCTGCGAATAATCTCGGTCTTCTCAGGAAGTTCCTGGGCGACAGCTTGTTTACTACGGCGTAATAAAAAAGGCTTGATGCGTTTTTTAAGTTGCTTGAGACGCTGACCATCTGCCTCTTTTTCAATTGGTTTACGAAATTGACGATTGAATCGATCCATTGGTCCCAGATAACCTGGCATAAGGAAATGATACATTGACCAAAGCTCACCGAGGTGATTCTCCATGGGTGTTCCTGTTAAACATAAGCGATGATTTGATTTGAGCGAACATACCCCTTGCGTGGTTTGTGATTTTGGATTCTTGATTGCCTGGGCTTCGTCCAGGACAATATAGTGAAAACGATAGCCTTGCAGTATCTCCAGATCACGGCGAACTAGCGCGTATGTGGTTAACACGATATCGTAGTGATTGAGTTTGTCGAGGTTTTCTTTGCGTTCTGTCCCGTGCAGTAATAACAGTGTTAAGTCAGGTGTGAATCGAGTCGTTTCTCTACGCCAGTTACCCATTAAGCTGGTGGGGGCAACAATCAATGTGGGAAGTGAGGCTCTTCCTTGTTGTTTTTCAATCAGAAGATGGGCTAGCGTTTGTACTGTTTTCCCCAGACCCATATCATCAGCAAGAATGCCGTTAAAAGTGAGTTCACGAAGGAACTGTAGCCAGCACAAGCCTTGTTGTTGATAGGGTCGCAGAGCCGTGTTTAAGCCGTTGGGTGGCTCGATATCATCAATTTGATCAAAATTATTAAGCTTTTTTGTCAAGTTTTGTAACTCGCTGGCTCCATGCCAGCGTAATTGCGGATCATTGAGAAGATCACCGAGTTGCAGTCCTTGAAAATGCGTTAGTTCGAGCCGGCCATCATTATTGAGTGGATCACTATCATACAATTCAATCAGCGTATCAAATACAGCAAGTATGCGAGATGTTGGTAGTTTTAACCAATGTGTATCATCCAGAGCGACGAGCATGGTTTGTTCCTGGGTGAGTGATTCACGCAGTTGGATCGGATCGTCACTTTGTGCAAGTAACTGTACCAGAGCAGGCAATAAATTGATGTGCTCACCGTTGACTTCCACACCTAATTCAAGGGAGAACCAGTCATTGCCGCTTTCTTCCTCAAGTTCAGCTGTCCAGTTGTCTGCCGTGTCGAATCGCAAAGCAAAACTGTCGTCAATAACAATTTCCCAGTGTTGTTTTTCCAGTGTAGGGATGATTTGCTCAAGAAAGTGTTGCCATTGATGAACTGACTGGGTCAGTGAAGTTCCAGTCATGACAAGTTCGAGAGACTCATAGTTGACGATCCCGGCTTTTTGAGGTGTTTCAAAACCTGCCTCATACAAGGTATGTAAGTATTGAATCTCCTGTTTAATATGACGCTTGATATGAAAACGCGTGTCGTTTTTAATCACAATTTTTGTCGATTCAAAATCATCTGCTGTAATTTGAATCCCTTCATACTTGAACATCAAGCGTACAAAATGAGTTTTTCGTTGTACGCCATTACTAAGCGATACTGTTTTACGATACAGTTGCAGTACTGGAATGACGCTATCTGTATCAATGTATTCATCGTGGATACCGATATCAACAGGTGCCGGAAGATTTAAATCAGCTAATTCAAGCAAGATCTGACGGCTGACAGTTTCAAGTTTTTCAGTTGGGATGACTGGTGCATTAAGCAACAGAGAGAACCGCGCAGGTTCAAGCGATGTTTGTAATACGCCACATTCCTGAGTGTCCAGATCCAGATAAAATGCACGTTCTATCACCAGGATTTTACTTGCGACTGGAGTAATCACAGGAATTATTTGCTGTCCATGTTTCTTTTGTTGCCATTCAAAATTCACTGAACGGGGTTTACCAGAAAACAGCGCAGCATGTTTTTGGTTATTCCAGTGAAAGCGACCAGTTGATAGTAATTTTTCCAGAGCAATTTCACCCAGGTTCCCTTTTAATTCAAAACGCGCTTCGTAGTAGCTCATCTGACCGGGTTTGAGCAAGGTAACAATTTCCTCGTCAATTTCAGTGACAAGCTGATCTTTTGAATATGTCTCAACGATACGATGTATTTTCATTGGTGTGGCAGCACCGAAACCACCTTTTTTGAGCTTGCGAACCCGCATCACTTGAACGATAGGTGTATTGCCTTGTTGTGTCAGAAAGTAAAGCAGGCTAAAAGTATCTGTTGCAGAAGCAATCCGGGTATTCACTGTCGCTTGATTTGGTCGGTGTTTCAGGCTGTCAATCCAGAGATCAGTTTGGTCTGATTGGCTGTGTTGTTGTCCATGGAACTGAAAACGGCGTCGATACGCTATACAAACAGCAACAACATGTTTGCAATTGTGACCGACTGGACAAGTGCAGGTGCCGAGAATTGCAACTTCATGTTTCAGATCTTTGATGATGACGTTGACGTGGTAAGGATATGATCTGGAGCCCGATACATTTGCATTTAATAGCAGCGTCGAGCTTGAGTGTTTGATCTCAAGATCCTGTACATGACCATGCTGAGCATAGCGTGCACCACGCTCATAAAATGTTTGACCACACGTCTTTTTTAGATCTTTAATTTCAAATAAGGGTTGCTGCATATCAGTTCGAGACAGTAAGGCATGGAGTAAATTGTGACACTGGACGCATGTTTCTCACAAACGATCCATTTTCGCACAGAAAATTATTGCTGCATATGTACTGTTGAAAAAGAAGAGTGAAAAGATCTCCGGAAATGTTTATAAGGTCGCCCGAACAAAAGATATTCGTAATGACTGTGTTCAGAAAAGGTCACAAGCAGATTTGAATCCATCTGCTAAGAGTGATATAGCCGACGCCAGAAAGGGCGTTCAGCTAAAGTTGTCTAGGTATGTAACTCGTTTAACTCACTTGGCTGTGGGCGATAGATGATCATGGCAAGGACAGAAAGACCGATGAGTAGATAAAAGCTGAAAATATGATCGCCGAGTAAACATAAAATCAATCCCAGCCACAAGATGAATTCAGCCATCAATAGTGACACAAAGACTCTGTTTTTGAAGCGTTGGGTGAGTTGTTGGGGATCAAATTGCTTGTCAGTAGAGCGTATCAGTCGTCGATTTCTGAATAAACGCATCAGAGGAAACAACAGAATTGCGACACAATAGAAAATTGTTCGCAAGCCGATGAGTGGCAGCGTGGTTGCAGTGCTCGAGAGAGAGGCATGCCCAAACTGGCATATAATGATTGCCAGGATTGGAACGGTCAATATTGCCAGCCAAATCAAGCGGGTGGTTCTTAATGCTTTACGTTTCCAGTAAATATAGTCGGTTTGCATTTGTGTCACGCGGTTGTTCAAAAAATAGTTGAGATTAAAACTCGTGCCGGAAGAAAAAGAATTATGAATCCAGTGTGTCTTGGTAACTGATCGATAACCAGGTAATTTAGTACAGATCAGGGAAAAACCTGAAGCACTTTATGACTATTCAAGACACTGATTCGTTAAATTATACGTAAAAATCTCAATGAGGAATAACATTACCAGAATTTGAAAGACAGAGATGATGGAAAGCTTGTGCATTTGAGGTCACAGTCGTTTCAGAATCGATAAAATTCTGATCCTTGAATAACACTTCCCTCAAATCCGCCTGACTTATCAGCGATTAGCATGAATCCCAGCGTTACCAGTACAGCAGTGACAATAGCGAGTGTAATTTTGATGATGCTGTAAGGGCGTTCTCCTTTTGTTTTTCCTGTTCGCCCGTTAATGACAAATCGATACGTCTTATTGCGAAATTGAAAAGCGGCAGTCCATAAGGGCAACAGAATATGCTTGAAGGTGGTGTTGCTGTGTTGAGTATTCAGGCGTTGTATCTGCTGGTGGTCACCTCCAATCCGGTAGCGAACGTCAGCTCGAATGGTCGAATCCATCACCTGTCGTGCTGTGTCAAACCCCTCATCCAGATCAACCTGATAGACTTCACTTTGAAAGCCGCTGAGATATTCTTCCTGATATGGTATTAGGCTGGATAAACCCCAGGGTCCCAGCCAGTCGGTTAATTGTCGAGGCAATGTTCTGGTCGCGCCGATTAATACATCATCAAAATGACGAGTGGTTTGTCCGCTGACAGGTGTCCAGCGAATTTTTGGAACTGAAACTGTCCGGTGCACGCGACGTCCATTCTCAATGACAGCCACAGTTTGTTGTACATAGTAGGTGTCTCCTCTCAATCCAGAAAAACTGGTGTTGGTATCGCTGTCATATGTCCAGTATGGAATATAAACTCCATTTAATCGGGCATTATCACGTGCATATTTTTTTAATTCCCCAGGTGCAAACCAAAGACTTTTAAGCCATTGTCGATATGCTTGTTTTGCTTGTGTCGCAGTAATTGAGAAAGGTAATAATGCTTGCGGCAGGATTGAGCGTAGATGCCCGGTTCCCAGCACCACAGGTGTTCCGCAAAAAGGGCACGCATCGGCATGAAC
>DRLZ01000015.1 GCA_011322755.1 Crenotrichaceae bacterium | reverse complement strand
TATTTTTTGAACGTATCAATCGTATTATGCTGCAAGGCACTGACCATCCCCGCGACAAATGTTTCAGCATGAATGTAGACCACGTAAGCATCAGGTGAATGTGATGAGACTGTATTACCGATCGCATGCATGAGATGGGTTTTACCAAGTCCTACACCACCGTAGATAAACAGTGGGTTATAAGATTTGCCAATATTACCGGAAACTTGGATTGAAGCAGCTTTCGCAAGTTGATTTGATTTTCCCTGTACAAAATTATCGAACTTAAATTCAGGATTGATTGGGCTTGTGTTAACCACGATCTTTTTCCTGGAAGATTTTTTTTTCGTTGTCGATGATTTGGCGATTGATTGTGTAGAATCGATGTCTCGACTACCAATTTCCAGGATAATATTGAGTGTTTCGCCATTTTGGTATTTGAAAACAGCGGTTTCAATAAAAGGCAGGTAGTTCTCTTTTACCCATTCCAGTACAAAATGATTTGGGGCGAGCAACTTTAATTCAGTTTGTGTCTTCTCAGCATGCAATGGGCGTATCCATTGATTAAATTCGGTCGGAGAAATTTCTGCCTCGAGTTTTTGCAAGCAATTTGCCCAAAGAGTTGTCATGATCTAGAAAATTGTAAAAATGATGCGTTGATTTAAGTGCATGAGTACCTGGTTTAATCAAGGAATCAGGAGGGTTCAGTCATTTTGATTGAGCCTAAGTTCACCGAAACCGGTCAGAGTTTGTATCCATTGTTTCATAACAATAGACTTACGGCTAATTGAAACCTGACAGTGATGCAGTGTAACCGCATAGGTATGCTATGCAAGACAACTGGCCAATTCAAGACGCGCTTCCGGTTAGCTACTATACCGTAGTAATGAACAAGCTGACAGCATTGACAAACAGAGGTGTTTATCAGTACCATTTATAGTCTTTTGCCACAAGAAATTGAAATTACAGTACCCGGAGATTATTAAATGAAAAGAACCTATCAGCCAAGTAAAATAAAACGTGCAAGAACGCATGGTTTTAGAGCTCGAATGGCAACAAAAGGTGGACGTCGTGTCATTAACGCGCGTAGAGCAAAAGGTCGGGCCAGACTGGCTGTGTGATTGATAAGATACAGCTGTTTTTTAAACCGGAGCAACGACTGAGATGCGAAGCGGATTTTGATGCTGTTTTTAGTGAGCCTTTGCGTAGTCGTGATCAGTTTTTTTTATTATTGGCACGCAACACGAATCAACCTCATCCACGTCTCGGTCTCATTGTATCGAAAAAGAAGATTCGTAAGGCTGTTCACAGAAATAGAGTAAAAAGAATTACGCGTGACAGTTTTCGTTTGCATCAACATCAACTTCCTGTCGTTGATGTGATTGTTCTTGCGTATCAAGCGGCTGAACAAGCAGAAAGACTGGTTTTAAGGCGCTCACTGGATAAACACTGGGAGAAATTGAAAAAGCAATTTCCAACGTTGTGATCAGATAGTCTACTTGGTCAAATATGGTTCGTATTCTACTTGCTTTGATTTCATTTTATCGTACTTTTATTAGTCCGTTTATTGGAAATCACTGTCGTTTTTACCCAAGCTGTTCTGAATATGCTCAGTTATCGATACAGCGGTTTGGTGTCATCCGGGGTGGTTATTTAAGCATTGCAAGACTTTTAAAATGTCATCCATTCCATTCAGGCGGTGTGGATCTTGTCCCTGATCGAATAGATACTCAAAAGGATTTGAAAAATGGAAAATTATAGGTTTTTCTTATTAGCATTGTTTGTGACATTGTCATATGCCTTATGGCAAAACTGGCAAATGGACTATAACGAAGCATATCGGAAAGCAGCATTACCACAGTCGACTCATGTAGAACCGGGAGTTTCCGGGGAGCAATCAGATAATTTAGTAAAACACGATGAAGTGCCTGAGTCGAATTTAACAGGTCAGGATAGTTTTAGCGCTGAAGATTCCAGGTTAGCTGATAACAAAACCTCTAATAGAATCGACGGTCAACGAATTCTGGTGACTACAGATGTTTATCGACTTGAGATTGATACACGTGGTGGTGATATCAGGTTACTCGAGCTGCTCAAGTATCCGAAAACAAAAAAAGATCCGGATACTCCGATACGTATACTGAATGATACAGGTCAAGGTGGTTTTTTTGTTGCGCAAAGTGGTTTGATAGGAACTGCTGGTAATACTGCACCAACACATCGTGATCAGTTCCAGGCGATGTCTTTGTCTTATACACTTGCAGACGGAAAGGATTTTCTGGAAGTTCCGCTGGTTTGGACAAATCAGTCTGGATTGAAGGTAACAAAAACCTACCGCTTTCATCGGGGGAGTTATGAGATTGATGTTGAGCAAAAAGTAACGAATAACAGTGATCGAACATGGACTGGGCAGCAGTATGTGCAATTACAACGTACCGGTTTGCAGGAAGAAGATAAATCTTTTTTCGTTCGGTCATTTACAGGCGCTGTCATTTATACCGAGGAAGATAAATACCAGAAATTAAAGTTTGAAGATCTCGAAGATGAAAATGTCAATGTATCCACTAAAAGTGGTTGGGTTGCAATGATTCAGCATTATTTCCTTGCTTCGTGGATACCGCCTGCAGAGACAGTTGCACGTTTCTACTCAAAGGCCTTGCAAAATGGGCGCTATATTATTGGCGCAGTGATTCCGTCGAATAATCTTGAGGTTCAACCAGGCAGTGCAGCAACCCTTGAGAGTAAACTTGTCGTTGGACCAAAAATACAAAAAGTTCTGGAAACAATCGCACCAGGACTGGAATTGACAGTTGATTTCGGTATTCTCACCTTTATCGCCAAACCTATTTTCTGGTTGCTCAACTTTTTCCATAGTCAAGAGTGGATTAACAACTGGGGTGTTGCGATTATTCTGGTGACTTTTTCCATCAAGGCATTGTTTTTTAAACTTTCCGAGAAAAGTTATAAATCAATGGCCAGAATGCGTAAACTTCAGCCCAAGCTGGAAAATCTGCGTGAAAAATTTGGCGATGACAAGCAACGCATGAATATGGAAATTATGCAGTTGTACAAGCGGGAAAAAGTGAATCCATTGGGAGGTTGTTTACCTGTACTGGTTCAGATACCGGTTTTTATCTCGTTATACTGGGTGTTACTTGAAAGTGTCGAGCTCAGGCAAGCTCCGTTCTTTTTATGGATACAGGATCTTTCCAGCAAGGATCCTTTCTTTATCCTGCCGTTGTTAATGGGTATTAGCATGTTTATTCAACAGAAGCTCAATCCTACTCCTGTTGACCCAATGCAGCAGCAAATCATGCGCCTATTTCCGGTTGTTTTTACAATATTTTTTGCATTTTTTCCTGCAGGTCTGGTGTTGTACTGGGTTGTCAATAACACATTGTCGATTCTGCAACAGTGGTATATTACGCGTCAAATTGAAAAAGCTGGATAATAATCGGTTACAGCTGCGTGCCTGATTCATGCGCCAACAATTGGATGATTCTGAATCAGATACCATAGCCGCTATCGCAACACCGCCAGGTAATGGCGGTGTTGGTGTATTGCGTATTTCTGGTCGATCGATCAAACACATCGCACAATCTGTTCTGGGTTGTTTGCCTTCTCCCCGTCAAGCGAAGTTATTATCATTTCTGGATACCGATGGTTCCGCGCTGGATTGCGGACTGGCGATCTATTTTCCTGCTCCACATTCCTACACAGGTGAAGATATTCTGGAGCTTCAAGCCCATGGCGGTCGTGTATTAATGGCTTTACTGTTAAAACGCGTCACGGGTCTGGGTGCTCGAATTGCTGAACCGGGTGAATTTACCCGGCGTGCTTATTTAAACGGTAAACTGGATCTTGTTCAGGCAGAAGCAGTCATCGACTTGATTAATAGCTCAAATGAATATGCTGTACGCAGCGCCCAGCGCTCATTGAGTGGTGATTTTTCAGATAAAATCAATGTCCTGGTGAATCAAACCATTGAATTACGCTGTCAGATCGAGTCATCAATTGATTTTAGTGACGAAGACATTGATTTTATATCTGAATTATCAGTTGATGAAAAAATCAAAGATTTGCTATCCAGTGTCGATGCTATCCTTCACTCTGCGCGACAAGGTGCTGTGTTGCGAAACGGTTTGACTGTTGTAATCGCAGGTCAACCAAATACGGGTAAGTCAACATTGTTGAACCGGATGGCAGGTCAGAATGTTGCCATTGTGAGCGATATTCCTGGAACAACACGGGATACTCTTAAAGAGCAGATCCAGATTGGCGGTATCCCATTACATCTCATTGATACCGCAGGATTACGAGAAACCATCGATCCGATAGAGCAAGAAGGCGTTAAACGCGCAAAGCAATCAATACGGGATGCTGGTTACGTTTTAATGGTGATGGATTCCAGTCAGCAACACAAACAACAGAATTTACCCACTGATTTCGATGTTACTGGGGTACCTGTAATCCGTATAATGAACAAAATAGATTTGCTTGATAGCGAACCAAAACGTATTGAAAATGATACTGAAGTGGAAATTCATTTATCTGCAAAAACAGGTGAAGGAATGAATTTGCTCTATGACTATTTACAACATCGTGTTGGTTTTGAAACAAACGAAGATGTTTTTCTGGCAAGAGACAGACATCTTCAGGCACTGAAAAAAGCCCGGCAAGTGCTTGATTCTGCATGTACAGGAATCGTCACGAATCGAGCAATTGAGTTGCTAGCTGAAGACTTAAGACAAGTACAAATCGCATTGTCACAAATAACAGGTGAATTTGTTGCTGATGACTTGTTAGGAGAAATTTTTTCCAGATTCTGCATTGGAAAATAGCATTATTCGTATAAATGACTATGACAAATCCTGATACCGGCCACATCCATATTGTTGCTTATAATTCGGCTTCAAACAGTGTCGATTTAAACCATCATTTTGATGGAAAATTAAGTCTGTTTGAAGACAAAATTCTGAACAAGCAGGTCTTAAGAAAGATTCAGAAGCTGATACGCAAAGACGATCAGGTGATTGTTGTTATCAATGCGCAATGCTATCTTCCTGAATACTGGCTAACACGGTTACTGGCAACGCTCAATGCTGAACACAGAGCAACGATTTGTTCAGCATTAACGACGCGAGTTTATCAGTTAACGCCGCTTGCTGAAGCAGATGAATTTAATGGCAAAAATCAGCGTCTGGATCAATTGATTTTTCATTTGCGAACCAGGCTTAGCTGGTTTGAAACAGATCAAATTAACCCTGCATGTTTTGCTGTGAACATGACAGGCAAGCCTGTACAATTCGAAAATTTGCTTGAAGATGAGACACAGATAAAAATTGCTTGCGATCACTTACTTGTTCAACCTGTAACACGCTCCAAAACATTAAAGTCGACAAATATTCCAAAGATAAACAATCAGAAACCGTTACCCAGTCATCCATTAGCCGTGTTGCAGGCAAGACTGAGTCTCTGTGTTGATCAATTTTTCTTACCTGAAAGCTGGTTACGGCTGGATGCCAAACCTGTTGTCTTACATACCTGTATGGACTGGGATGGTGGTGTGCAGAAGTGGGTAAATGATGTCTGTGCTGTTGACAAACAATGTCACCATCTGGTGTTGCTAAGTAAAGGTGAATATTTTCGTCAACGGTATGGTGAGCAATATTCGTTGTTTTATGCAGGAACCAATGGTTTGGAGATTGCACGTTTTGAGATGACAACGCCGATTACATCAACAATCACCGAGAACAGAGAGTATCGTCACCTTGTTTCTAGGATTATTAAAAACTATGATGTACAGGCAGTCATTGTATCCACGCTAATTGGTCATAGCATGGATTGTTTAAACACAGGTTTGCCTACAATCCGGATATTTCATGACTATTTTCCACACTGGCCAGCATTACTGGCAACCCTGGATAATAATAAACTGACCAAATCTGATTTGGAACATGCGCTGCAGCAAACAGATCAGGAACCTTTTGGAACGATTCGGGAAGATCAGTTAACGACCTGGCGAAACAAGTTAGAACAACTGTACTCCAGAGATAATGTAGTTTTAATCGCGCCGGATCAATCAGTTATTGAGAATTTGAAAAAAATCTCACAAACTCCGGTGTATGACAAAATTAAACTGATACCACATGGTATCAGACAATTTACACCGATTGAATATACACGAAAAAAACATCGATTTACCATTCTTGTTCCAGGCAGAATTGGTTTTCCAAAGGGTAAACAGTTACTTGATCAATGTTTGCCGAAATTGACAGATTACCGTGTTATTTTGCTGGGAGCCGGGAATACCCATAACGATTATGATCGGTATTCGAATGTAGACATTGTTGCTCAATATCAGACAGCAGAACTTAAAACGCTGCTACAACACTATCAACCAGATGTGGCGCTTATTCTCTCAACGGTTTCAGAAACATTCAGTTATACATTATCAGAAATGTTTCAGGCAGGAATACCGGTTATAGCGACATCAAAAGGTGCGTTAAAACAGCGTATCAAAGACGGCAAAACGGGATTTCTGATCAAAGAGAATGCTGTTGATCTCGTTGATTTATTGAATCATCTTTCAAATCATCCAGAAATACTTGCTGAAATAAGAAACAATTTGAGTGCAGCCAGACAACCCGATCTGCAGGAAATGGTGAATCAATATCATCAACTGTGGAAGGATTTCATTTCACCGAGTGAGTCTTATCAGCTTACATTTCCAGATTATCAACAAGACAAAGTCTTTGCCCGTTTG
>DRLZ01000014.1 GCA_011322755.1 Crenotrichaceae bacterium | reverse complement strand
GAGCCCATAACCGGATTTGAACCGGTGACCTCTTCCTTACCAAGGAAGTGCTCTACCGACTGAGCTATATGGGCGACGCTCTTTGGACGACCATTTACTGCAACCCTGATCGGCAAATCGGTTAGCCAATATGGAGCGGGTGATGGGAATCGAACCCACGTAGTCAGCTTGGAAGGCTGAAGTTCTACCATTAAACTACACCCGCGCACAATCCGATATTCGCTGCTTTCATTTACTGGTGGAGGGGGGAGGATTTGAACCTCCGAAGGCGGAGCCGTCAGATTTACAGTCTGATCCCTTTGACCACTCGGGAACCCCTCCGTGATGCCAAGCAGATCATTGTGGCTTGAAAGACTACGTTTGTCAACACCATATAATAGGGAAAACATGAAAATCGTCACCAGAGGTGAGGATGCAAGACGGGCAGCTGGGCACTACCAGAACCCCACCACACCATAACATCAAACCATGCACGACACATCCTCAGGCATGCAATTCCTGAATTGCTTGTTGTGATCGCTCTCCCACCAACCCTGGCAATAACTGGCTTACTTTAACAATCGCACTGTCGATATCAGCTCTTTGATATTTACTCGGCGGCTTTAGTACATAACTTGCCATTTCTCCAGAGCGACCAATTCCAACTCTCAAGCGAGAAAACCCTGAATCACCTAGCTGGGCAATAATATCTCGCAAACCATTATGTCCTCCGTGACCACCACCTCTTTTAAAGCGAATAATACCGGGTTCAAAATCCAGCTCATCATGTGCCACCAGAATATTTTCAACCGTCACATCAAAATATTGAGACACCTTACGCACAGCCACTCCAGAGCGGTTCATATATGTAGCGGGCTTTAAAACAACCCAACTATCTCCATTAACCTCAACCTGCCCCACATAACCCGCCATCTTTGCCTTATGAATCAGTTCGAAATTACGCCCCCCAACAAAGCTGTCAATCAACCAGAACCCCGCATTATGCCTGGTGTTAACGTACTCTCTGCCTGGATTCCCCAGTCCGACCAGTAGATAGCGCGCCGACACTCAAGCTCTCCGATTTGAAGCTCAAACCCTTAATCGCCAGAACTTCCGGAAGCCTCCGAACTACCTTCAGTCGATTCTTGTTCAGCGTCTGCAGATACTTCCAGATCATCTTCTGGCATGTCAATTCTAGGTGGCGTGATAGAAACCACTATTTGGTCATGATCATGCTCATCACCATGCATTAAAGCCGCAATCTCGACATTTTCAGGCAAATCCAACTGGGTAAGATGAATCGCACCCCCAACATCCAGACTCACCACATCCACCTCGATAAACTCAGGGATATTCGATGGGATACAGATAATCTCAAGCTCGTTCAGATTATGAAGAACTGTCCCCCCTCCGGTTTTAACACCAACACACGCGTCTTCATTCAGAAAATGCAATGGCACACTCACTCTGAGTTTTTCACCCGCAGTCACACGCATAAAGTCCATATGCAAAATCCGCGGCCGACTCGGGTGACGATGCATTGCCTTCATAATTGCCTGTTGCGGCTTTTCGCCTTCAACATTAATTGTCAACACATGTGAATAATAACCATCATCAAGTAGTTTCTTTTCTACTTCCTGATGATCAAGCACCAACAGCTCAACATCTGCATGTCCGCCGTAAATAACTGCGGGTATCTTCATTTCACGACGCATACGGCGTGCTGCCGAGCTACCCTTGTCTTCTCTTTTTACCGCATTAAATTCATAATTGACAGCCATGCCAATATACTCCCAAACTAAATTACCATTAACCAATATGCAAAAGTCAGCCGACCATTGTAGCGACATTACACCATGTTTTCTATAAATACATACAGCCCCGATCAATAAAGATTAAAATCAGACATGACCCTAAAAATACAGAAGACAGTTAATTGCTTACGCTTCAGAAGGTTATAACAAATGCAAACTTAAAACAAAGACCAGCAGCTATCGCGTCAGATTTACATACAAGACATACAAATCCACGCAATTCTGCAACTGAATACAATATCGCCTATCAACCCAAGGCTACGACCAATCAATCAACAAATAATGAACTCACAGACTCATTATTTGCCATACGCCTGATTGCCTCTCCCAGCATTGAACCAACACTAAGCTGCTGAATTTTCTCGCACGTTTTTGCTTCGTCGCTCAACGGGATGGTGTTCGTAACAACAAGCTCATCAATACCTGAATAAACAATATTATCAATCGCCGAACCAGACAAGACAGCATGCGTACAACAGGCAATGACGCTTCTGGCGCCACGCTCTTTCAAAGCAGCAGCAGCCTGACACAACGTACCTGCCGTATCAACCAGATCATCAATGAGAACACACGACCGACCATCAACATCACCAATGATATTCATCACTCTGGCTTCATTTGGCTTTGGTCTTCGCTTATCAATAATCGCAAGATCAACATCATCCATTAGCTTTGCAACAGCCCTGGCACGAACCACACCACCAACATCCGGCGAGACAACCATTAACCCAGGGTATTTCTGCCGCCAGATATGCCCTAAAAATAACGGCGAGGCATACACATTATCAACTGGAATATCAAAAAAACCCTGGATCTGATCAGCATGCAAATCAACAATTAACGCTCTGTCAACACCTGCCGCTGAAATCATGTTCGCAACCAGCTTTGCCGTAATTGGAACACGCGCAGCACGTGGCCGCCGATCCTGCCGCGCATAGCCTAGATAAGGAATAACAGCTGTAATTTTCCCTGCTGATGAACGCCGCAATGCGTCCGTCATCACCAGCATTTCCATTAGATTCTGATCTGTTGGCGCACAGGTAGACTGAACCAGGTAAATATCACGACCACGCACATTTTCACCAATTTCAACCTGTATCTCGCCGTCGCTAAAACGATCGACAGCAGCACGACCAAGTCGCATCTGGAGATGGCCGACAATTTCATTTGCAAGCTCCATATTAGAAGTGCCCGCAAACACCATAAATGATGCGCCATCAAGCGACTCAGGTTTGATTTGTAACATGCACTCGTCGCCTACACTCGATTTGATATGGCAGTATATTGCCTGTTAATTGAGAAAATAATCAAGAATTGGCTGGGACGCCAGGATTCGAACCTGGGATGCGGAGATCAAAACCCCGTGCCGTAACCACTTGGCGACGTCCCAATAACTTGTGAATCTGCATGCACTTGCGAAGCAATGTGTATGGGATAATAGAAAACATAATCAACACAAAGCAAAATCCGCTCAAGCGAACCATCTTGCAGACCCTCTATTCAGAAAAATCATTTCAATATCGCCAGCATTTGATGTAATGGCGAACATTTTACAGCGCGTGCAACAAATAAATTCCAGTTCTGCCTTAAATTCTGCGCGGCAGCTCGTGCTTCTGCTTCACTATAGAAAGAAGCATAAACACATCCTCCTGTACCAGTTAACCCACAAACAGAGTAGGCAGCCAAAGCACTTAGGGCTTCTTTCACCTGCGGGTAACAGTCAGTAACGACTAAAAGACAGTCATTATATGGCACCTCAGGACTGAACTTATCTATTGTGATAGAATCACTATCTCTTGTCAATGCAGGATGTTTAAAAACCTCTTGCGTACTAACATGACAATCTGGAATCAGTACAACATACCAATAATCTGGCAAGTCGATCACTTTCAATTGCTCGCCGACACCTTCTGCCCAGGTACTAGCTCCACAAACAAATACAGGAACATCAGCACCTAGCTGCAAACCAATTGTTACCAAATCAGACTCAGGCAAGCACAAACCCCATAAAAAATTAAGTGCTACAAGTGTTGTGGCGGCATCAGAACTACCGCCACCAAGCCCACCTCCCATCGGCAGATTTTTACTCATTAATATTGTAATTCCGGATGTTTTGACACCTAACTCATCTGCTTTATTTCGCAATAATTGAGCTGCACGCACCACTAAATTTTCGTCATCTGAAACACCTGGAAGTGAGTCCTCAAGCACAATCTCCCCATCATTACGTGGAAAAAACTGCAGATAATCACAATAGTCGAGTATTTGGAAAACCGTTTGTAACAAATGATACCCATCTGCTCTGCGACCAACGATGCGTAACATCAAATTAAGTTTTGCAGGCGCCGGCCATCGATGATTCCAAGCTGATATTGTCATTTTCCCAAGCGCCAGTGATCTACTATTATTTTCAGATTAGCCTTATTCTTTGACAACTTTATTTTTCCAGGAAGCGGATGACCATCAACCAGTGAATAATTTGAATACCTCACAACCCAGTCATATTGCTTCAACACACTGAGATGACCAAAATTGTCATGCTGTTTCGAAGCGATCATCCCTGGTTCCGCAATACCCATAAGCCAGTATCTCAATGCAGTCAGCGGGACTGAAAAACCTAGCCTTGATCTTAATAATAATTCAGGAGAATGCGAAATAGTTAACTGATCTTTCGATTCCCACACCCATAATTCACCCTGAAAATAGCGAATAACCACACTGTTAAGATTGATCGGGCCGGTTAGCTCCAGAGTTGTTTTCCCATCGTCCAGACACCAGCGAACACCAGCCTGCCACCCGGATTGACCGTAGCTCGCAGCTGAACGTCCACTCATACACCAATAGCGAATATCGGCTAACGCGAGTTTATTCGGCAATATCTGGCTTGATTGTTTATCTTGAAGCCTAACCTTGTCAAAGTTCTGATTTACACATCCTTGCAAAAAAACCAATACAAGAGAAAAAAGAATTTGCGGCTTTCCGCAAAGCACCCCTAACACTCTCAAGTACCGACTAAACCTTGTAGATGATCGTTAACACTAATCAACAATACCTATGAATGCTTGTGGAAAACGTTGTTTCATTTTTAGTAATACGTCGTGAGCAGAATCTTTTTTCCAAATTTCTTGTAAAATATGTCGTGCTTGCTCATGTTGATTACCCACCCATAATACCTCAGCCAAATGTGCGCCGATTTCAACATCATTGTTTTGTAGATACGCTGACTGCAGATATTTCAGCGCATCGTTAATATTTTTTTGTCGGTAACGCAACCAGCCCATACTATCAAGAATAGCCGGATCATTTGGTTTTAACTTGAATGCTTGTTGTAGATACCCCTCTGCATCATGCAAACGATCTGTTCTGTTACAAAGTATGTATCCTAAGGCATTTAAGGCGTTAACATTATCTGGCTCCAGCTTTAAAAGCGCTTTTAAATCAGATTCCGCCATTTGATAGTCACCAATCTGATCTGCCAGCAATGACCGCATATACAACAATTGCTTGTCTTCAGGATTGATTTCAAGCGCAGCGGATAACACCTCAACCGCTTTTTCAGGCTGATTATTTTTACTGTGAATTTCTGCCTCTCTAAGTGTAATACGCGCATTGAGCTGTGGAAATTGATTACGTAATCTTTTGAGTTGGCTTAACGCCCCTTCAAGATCGTGTTGTTTTAGCAATATCTCACTTGCGTAAATATGGGCATCATACGCTAATGGACCAGACTCAACCTGGTCCAGCCAAGCCAGCGCCTCATCATACAGTTGATTTTCAGCAGATAACTGGCCAAGTTGTAAATATGCACGCTGTCGATACCTTGGGTTTTTAGCCAGCTCAAGCAAACCGTCACGCGCCGAGTCAAAATCACCCAGTGCGCTTTGCATAATTGCCAGCGCAAACCCTGCATCTGCATTCCCAGGATCCAGCTCAACAACCCGCTGAAAATGCTTTACTGCTTTCGGATAATCATGCTGCATGGCAAGCATTTTTGCATACAATGTGTGAATTTCTGCATTATCTGGAAATTGCAGTGTGGCTTTTTCAAGCATTGCCAATGCAGTTGCGGTATCTCCCGACTGGGCAACCAACTTGGTTTTCATCAATAATGCAGCATCCCAATCGGGGCGCAGAGACAATGCTTTTTCCAGATTACGTTCAGCTGTAGCCACATCGTTTTGACGGAGAGCTATGTAAGCATATGCAAATGGCAACTCAGCAGTACCCGGAAACCGCTCAATCAGAGATTCAATCACTGGATATGGTTTTGAAGTATTTGAAACGATACTTTCAGCGATTTGTAGAACTGTTTTTTCAAAATCAACACCTGGCGACGACAACACCCGAGTATAGTTATCTATCGCTTTTTCAGTATCACCCTCTCTGAGCTGCAATCCTGCAACCAGTTTCCTTGCAGCAATGTTGTCTGGATCAGAGTTCGCCCACACTGTTGCTGCATCCATTGCCACCTTATAATCCTTTGCATACATTGCGATCTGTGCAGCCCGTGCAGCAACACGGGGGGAATTTGTTAATCTGGCCGCCCGAATATAACTATCCGCCGATAAATTGTAATCACTGCGTTGCCCAGCGATTTCCCCACTTAGCAAGTAGTAGAAAGCCTCTGGCGTTATCGTTACCTCTTGCTCAGTTGGCTCTTTCTTTGCCCGACCTTCCAACTGAGTTTTATTCAATGCTTGATCAACCTGCTGATCGTTTTCATCAACAGCTCTTAAACCTTCTTGCTGAATCGACCTAGAAAATGCAGGGAGCGTACTGGTACTGGTCTCTAATGGAGTTTTCTCTGATGTTGCACACCCGGTTAAGATAGCCAACACAAAAAGCAATCCAACTGAAATTGTACGCATGTAACTAATAATATTTCTCTTCACAAATGATTCCGCCTTTCGTTACAATCGGTTAGAGTATGACAAACTGATTCTCATGGCATAAAGTTTCCCGTCTTGTTATAAATACTGCTAGATTCATACGACTATTGACCATAGAATTATACCGATGCATTAGAATACGACAACGAATTTAATGGAATTACTCGCTTTTGGGCTTAATCATAAATCTGCCCCTGTCTCAATCAGAGAACAACTTGCCTTCACGCCTGATAATGTTATTCATGCGTTACAGGAATTAACCGAAATACCCCAGGTATCCGGAGCTGCTATATTGTCAACTTGTAATCGCACAGAACTCTACTGCGGAGTAAAGTCTGAAAATCCGCACCAAGCGCTGTTAGATTGGCTGGCAGGCTACCATCAGTTAACCAAAGAACAATTGAAACCACATCTATACTCTCATTATGCCCGTAATGGTATTCGGCATTTATACAGGGTTGCCTGCGGCCTTGACTCAATGGTTCTTGGAGAACCACAGATACTTGGACAAATCAAATCTGCATATAATACGGCAAAACAAGCCGGAACACTCGATAAAACATTGATACGGTTATTTCATTCTTCGTTTACTGCTGCAAAAAAAGTGCGCACCGATACAGCAATCGGCTCGAGTCCTGTCTCGGTTGCTTTTACCGCCGTCAGACTCGCACACCAAATTTTTGGCAATCTCGACTCACAAACCGTTTTACTGATTGGTGCAGGAGAAACAATCGAACTTGTCGCCCGGCATTTTCATAATCAAGGCGTAGAAAACATCATTATTGCCAACCGGTCGATTGAGAAAGCACAACGACTCGCTGGTCATTTTAGCAGCCAGGCCATTCATCTTACAGAAATAAATCATTTCCTGGCAAAAGCCGATATTGTAGTTTCTTCAACCGCAAGTCAGTTACCAATTCTTGGCAAGGGAAGCATCGAAAGTGCTATCAGGAAACGCAAACACAAGCCCATGTTTCTGGTTGATCTGGCAGTTCCAAGAGACATCGAATCAGAGGTACAACAATTGAGTGATGTGTTCCTGTATACGATTGATGATTTACAGCAAGTGGTTACTGATAATATCAAAAGTCGCCAGGAAGCGGCCTTGCAAGCAGAAGAAATTATCGAAACCCAGGTCGATCATTTCCTGGACTGGCTTAAGACAGAGCAACATACAACAATGATCATCAACTACAGACGCCAGGCTGAAGACATCCGTGATGTTGTACTTGAAAAAGCAACGCGTTTACATCAAAACGGCGCCAGCACAGAAGAAGTACTCAACTACATCGCCAATACACTCACCAACAAACTTATCCACACACCAACTGCACAAATCAGGGAAGCCGCTACAAACCAGCGTATTGACCTGATTATAGCTGCTCAGCAACTACTTGATATTAATCCTGATAAAAAACCGTGAAACCCAGCATACAACTCAAACTCGAACAACTCTGCCAACGCTACGAAGAAATTGAAGCATTGTTATCAGAACCTGAAATTCAGAACGACCAGAATCGCTTCAGGGCTTTAAGCCAGGAGTATGCCCAGCTCAAACCGATGGTTGATTGTTACCGCCAGTATCAACACATTGCTGATGACGTTGAATCTGCTCAATCGATGCAGAAAGATCCCGATCCTGAAATGCGCGACATGGCAAAAGAAGAACTCGCTTCAGCGCTCGAAGCCCAGGCGAAACTGGAATCCGAACTGCAGATTCTCTTGCTGCCAAAAGACCCAAACGATGCTCGCAATACATTTCTGGAAATACGCGCTGGAACCGGCGGTGCCGAAGCAGCCATTTTTGCTGGCGATTTAGCACGAATGTATCAACGCTTTGCTGAGAGCAAACGCTGGAACCTGGAAATTATTTCGGAAAATCAGGGCGAACACGGTGGTTACAAAGAAATTGTCATGCGTGTCACCGGCTCTGATGTGTATTCTCAGCTCAAATTTGAATCTGGCACGCACCGAGTTCAACGCGTTCCTGAGACTGAAACCCAAGGTCGCATTCACACCTCCGCCTGTACCGTGGCAATTATTCCGGAGGCTGATGAAATTGATGCCATTGACATTAATCCGGCTGAGCTGAGAATTGACACATTTCGCGCATCCGGTGCTGGCGGTCAGCATGTCAACAAGACTGATTCAGCAATTCGCCTGACCCATTTACCAACAGGTATTGTGGTGGAATGTCAGGACGAACGATCGCAACATAAAAACAAGGCGCGTGCGATGTCATTACTACAGTCCCGTATTCTTGCTGAACAACAGGAAAAACAGAATGCTGAAATAGCTGAAGACCGCAAAAGTCAGGTCGGCAGTGGTGATCGCTCAGAACGGATTCGTACTTATAATTTTCCACAAGGCCGCCTGACAGATCATCGCATCAATCTCACGTTGTACAAGCTTGAGGAAATTATGCAGGGCGCGCTTGCCCAGGTCATCGAGCCACTCGTCTCGGAACACCAGGCAGCGCTGCTCACCCAGCTAGGTGAAGACGATAGCAACTGAAACTGAACATGTGAGTTGCAGTGTCGAACAGTTGCTATCAACTGCCGCACAACAACTTGAGAATCAAAGCGAGTCCACTCAACTGGATGCCGAGGTCTTACTTGCTCATGTACTCAAACAGTCCAGAACCTGGTTGCGGACCTGGCCTCAACATCATCTTACAGATGATACGGTCAACACATACAAGCAATTAGTCAAACAGCGCCACCAGGGAATACCGATTGCTTATTTGACAGGGCAACGTGATTTCTGGCTGCATACATTCAAGGTGTCAGCAGACGTTTTGATTCCAAGACCTGAGACTGAACTTCTGGTAGAACAATGCCTGCAAATTATTCCTCCTGACAAACCACACTCAATACTTGAACTGGGAACAGGCAGTGGCGCAATTGCCATTTCAATTGCTGCAGAACGCAAGCGAGCTACAGTGACTGCAACCGATATCTCCGAGGCTGCTTTAGCAATTGCCCGCAGTAACGCTGCAACGACAGGCTTAGTCAATATCGAATTCATTCACAGCAACTGGTTTGCCAATTTAACCAGTCAGCGCTATGACCTGATTGTCAGTAATCCACCCTATATTCCACTTGATGATGAGCACTTGCATCGTGGTGATGTTCGTTTTGAGCCACGTCTGGCACTGACGTCGGGAAGTGATGGCTTGCGAGACATTCGCATCATTGTTGATCTGGCGCGACAATTTCTCGGCAATAACGCTTATCTTGCTCTTGAACACGGGTACGATCAAGCTGACGCTGTAGAGTGTATAATGAACAATCACCAGTATCGCAACATCCACAACTATAGAGACTTACAAGGCAATCAGCGCGTGACGATTGCTCAATACCACTGTTAACGACTGACTACAAACAAAACACACGGTAATTTCATGCAAACAGATGCCATCGCGATTCCTCGTCCAATCATTAACAAAATGCTTCACCACGCCCAAACACGCCCTGAACTGGAAGTCTGTGGCTTAATCGGAATCCGTGACCAATTACCAGTTAGTTGCTACCCAATCAAAAATATTGCTCAACACCCGACAGAGCGCTACGAAATGGATCCTGCTGAACTGCTTGAAACCATGCGAACAATGGAAGCGAATAACGAACACCTCTTTGCAATCTACCACTCACACCCTCATACACAGGCAATTCCTTCTTCAACAGACCTTGCGATGGCGAATTACCCTGAAGCGCTTTATTTAATTATATCGTTGAACACCAAAGGGGTTCTGGAACTAAGAGGGTTTCGCTTACAAACCAATCAGCCTGCACAGGAAATTATCTTGCTACTGGAACAGGAGTAAGTACGTCTCATTTCCGCAACAAACTGACTCTTGCTACGATTGCGCAAAGATATTGTCTACAATGTCTGCCTCAGCACTCTCTTCTTCTGCTTCTTCCTCTTCTATCGATTCCAGAGATAACCCCTGTGGCTGTGCAGTTTTTTGCTCTTCTACGTGTGCGTCCTCAGTCTGAACGACTCGACCTGGATCCTTGCTTAGCTTGATTTTCAGCTGCAAGTTATTCGGTGAATCTGCATTTTTTAACGCCTCTTCATAGGAAATAACGCCTTGCTTGTAGAGCTTATACAGATGGCTGTCAAAGGTTTGCATACCCAACTCTTCTGATTTTTCCATAATTTCCTTGAGTTCATGCACCTCACCTTTCTGAATCAACTCGCGTATTGTCAATGTGCCCAGCATAATTTCAATGGCAGCGACACGACCACCGTCCACAGTTGGGATAAGTCGTTGAGAAACAAATGCTTTAATATTGAGCGACATATCCTGTAACAGCTGCTTATGGCGCTCAGATCGG
>DRLZ01000013.1 GCA_011322755.1 Crenotrichaceae bacterium | reverse complement strand
GATACAACAGTTGCAAGTTCATGTACAAAATGTTTCTGTGAATGTAACACGTGGAGGAGTTCAGGATATGCGGGGTTCTCAACGACGAGATTAGGAATAATACACATGTCCCATTGATCAATTGTTT
The DNA here is from genome assembly GCA_011322755.1 of Crenotrichaceae bacterium. Classification (GTDB taxonomy): domain Bacteria; phylum Pseudomonadota; class Gammaproteobacteria; order Methylococcales; family DRLZ01; genus DRLZ01. The sequence continues at coordinate 31,433 of DRLZ01000013.1, read as the reverse complement.
CTAGAAACAACGTAAAAAGTGCTGGATCACGCGGCGTACCGGACGGAATGTTGTGATAAGAGATGATGTTGGTAATTAATTCAATTGATTTTACAGGAATACCATACATGGTATTTTGTTTGCGCAGAAAAGGAATGATTGACATTAATTCCTTTTGGTCATCCAGAGCGCACCAGACTTCAACAGAATCATAGACTTCAAATGCTTTGCAAATCGCCTCTACCCACCCCGGCATTTGAGTTGGTTCCAGTGCCTCTGCTTCTACCAGAAGCTGCCAGGCGACAGCATAGTCCTGAAGCGCTTGATCCAGCGGTATGATGATTGTGTTATAAGACATTAAAGTGATGATCTCATGTTCGGATACAGAGCGTAGAATATTTAAACTATCAAGCTGTTGATTAGCATTGGGTTATCAGGGGTTTTATTTGATTGGATGCATCATACTGTGATGGCACGAAATAGCAAGAACGCAAGCGCTAATACCAGACAAAGTAAACACTTTGTTACACAATGCGTAGAGTGCTAGTGAGTTAACACCATGTCTTAAGAACCTGGTTTTAATCCGGGATATATTCATTAAGCATCGGTGTTGCAGTTTGCATAAACTTGAGCAGACGATCCTCTACTTCTTCAAGACCTTCTCGATCAATGATCACTGTAGTAAAACGAACCAGAGCTCCATCTGTTCTGCTGCGTGTTAAAGCATCCCAGAACAAAAACCATTTTACCAGATATTCGTTGGTGAGATTGCGACCACGCTGATCAAACCAGTAATAGACAAGTTGCCGTATTTTCCCTTTTTGTATTAATACCCGATTTGCTTGAATTAAACCACCATTGATATCGATGGCTTCAGTTGTAACTGATTGTATGCGCCAGCCACCGCCGGGAATGCATGAGCGCGGTGAATGAATAGAACTGCCTTTGCGTTGTGATTCATAATATGCAACATAAAAGTTAACGGGTGGGTGAATGTTATCGCTGAAGTCGGCCATGAAATAATCATCAAAATTAAGGACATCACGGTATTTTTTCTCCATTACAATGCGACTCCCTTTCCAGTTGCCAATCACGGACGGGAAATCAACAAAGTATTTACGATCTGGTTTGATTTCTCCTCTGCTATCGATTGAAGCTACAGTGATTCCACAGAGTACTAACATCATGCTGATTGTTACTCCTTGCTTCCAGCCAGATAATGGTTGTGCTGGCAATCTGTTGGTTGTTCCTGTCGCTTGCGTTTGATGAGTATCTGATTGCATTTTAGTTGATTGCGGTAGCTTTGCTAGCAGCCACATTTCAAAAATTAGAATAGCAAGACAGAGCATGAAGATGGCCCAGCCTTCAAAATCATGAAGGAAGCCGTTGGCCATATCAATACCCCAGTATTCGACCAGCACGCCAATGATGGCAATACGGAAACTGTTCATGAAAATCGTAATCGGTATGCTGGAGAGGAAAATGATGGCTCGTTTCCAAAGCGGGCCCTTAAAAAAGTATGCACAAATAAAGGCAAGGCTCATTAACGGGAATAAGTAACGTAGCCCATTGCAAGCTTCTACAACTTGTAACTGGTATGTTCCAAGGTCAATGACGTTGCCTTGTAAATTAACAGAGATATCACAAAGCCTGATCATATCCACGCCTAGGCTGGAAGATATCAGTTGTAGTTCAGCCGATAGAGAACGATACAGAAAATTCGGGAGTGGAATCATGAAAAACAACATGATTAATGGAACCCAAATGAGCTTGAAACGCTCGTAACCTTCCAAGGCAAGTACCAGGCCAAAGATTAAGATGACCAGAGCGTATTGCTCAATGATATAGAGTGTGCTGAGTTCGCCCAGCAAAAAAAGGAATAGCGCAAAGGCTGCGATCCCAACACCAAGCCATGAGCTGCGTGGAGTAATAAGGCTTAATTTTTCTTTTTCCTGCCATATCAGATAGCCTGTAACAACAGGAATTAGCCATCCATGGCTGTATTCCTCCTGGCTATTCCAGTTATGAATCATGTGTTCGATGCCATCTCGAAACACAAAGGCAATGAATACAGCTAAAAGCGCATAGAAAAACCAACGCGCGTAGTTTATTTGTCCGGATGATATGTTCGATAGGGTTTGTCTTAGTGTGTTATTCATGTTTCTCAGCTAGCGTTCATTATCAATTATTATTTCGGTGGTATGTAAGCTTATCAGCCATGTTTATTTATTATGTCTGCTGATGACCATCAGTTGTAAGAACAGCGTGAAAGAATAAGGATAATCTAGTTTCAATCAAATGTCAGAATGCCGGTGAGAATAGATTACAGCTAAGTTTCTATTGAAGAGCTGATAGAGTGATAGAATAATCAACCTCAAGAGATAATTTGTCAAATGCTAAGTTGTTGTGATGGAGTTTGCTAATGCTTAAAAATATGTGGAGTTGGAAGTTAATCGATTTTTCTGGTTGGAGATCTATTTCCATCTTGCTATCAATCGTCGTGTTGGTTGGGTTGCCTGGTTGTAATGGAGACTCAACTGAGCAGCAAGCAGAGTATTTTTCCCGAGCACAACAGTTCTATGATAATGAGCAATATGACAAGGCAAGAATTGAGACTCAGAATGTATTGCAACTCAATGATAAGCATGTCCCTGCCAGATATTTGATGGGTTTGATTTCAGAAAAAAACAAAAACTGGAGAAAAGCGTTTGAAAGTTATAGTTTGGTGGTTGAAGAACAGCCTGATAATTTTGATGCACAGATCAAATTAGGACAGATGTATTTGTTATCGGGCGAACAGGATAAAGCAAGAGAAAAGCTTGATTTGGTATTAAATAAAAACCCTGAACATATTGATGCGCAGTTGCTGAGTGCTGTTTTGTACTTACGCGACAACGAAGTTGAAAAGTCAAAAAAGATTGTCTCTCATGTGCTGGATGTACAGCCTGATCATATTGAGGCGACTTCTTTGTTAGTACAAATTCTGGTGAGCCAGGATCAGACTGACAGTGCTCTGGAAAAAGTAGTTGCAGCGATAAAAGCACATCCAAAGGACAAAAGTTTACGATTATTGAAAATTGCACTTCATCGCAAACTCAAACAAATAGTTGATGCAGAAGTTGAGTTTAAAAACCTCGTCGAGTTGGCGCCTGAGAACAAGAAGTTACAGTACGCACTTGCTGAGTTCTATGTGGTTGTTGATAAGCAAGATCAGGCTGATAAATTGTTGCAGTCAATGATTAAGCAAGCCCCCGACGATATAGAACCAAAGCTAGCCTACATCAAGTTTCTGGCAAAATTCAAAAGTCGAGCAGCAGCTGATGAAGCGCTTGAGGGTTATGTCAATTCATCTCCAGACAACTATAACCTTCGATTTGCTCTGGCTGAATTACGTCAGAACCAGCCGGATCGAGCCAGAGAAGTCTATCAGAAAATTGCCGAATTGGATGGAACCGGTAATGACGGGATTAAGGCAAGGGTTCGTTTAGCCCAAATTGCAATGCAATTATCTGAAAAACAAAAAGCAAGGCAACTTGTTGATGAGGTTCTGGCAGAAGATGATGAGAATATGCAAGCATTGCTGATACGAGCCAGTCTATTTCTAGATGAAAAAAAGGCGGAGCCAGCAATTGCTGATTTACGATCAATTTTGGGAAATGATTCAACATATGAACCTGCTCTGCGATTGTTATCCATTGCACATCTTGTCAATGGTGATGTTGTATTGGCAAGGGAAAGTTTGGAAAAAGCTGTCAAAAGTGATCCTAACAGTACAAAATCACGCACAATGTTGGCTGGTATGATGATCAAAAATAATGAAATTGATGCAGCTGGCGATTTACTTGAGGAAGGTCTTAGGCTGAAGCCGAATGATCCTGGTTCACTGGAACTCATCACTAATATCTATATCAGAAAAAAACAATGGGACTCGGCAGTCAAGTCGGCAAGGGCATTACTGGCTAGTACTAAAGAACCCTACAAAGCACATTTCTTACTGGGGGTAGTTTATCAAAGCCAGGGATCGTTTGATCAGGCCATTGAAGAATATCAAACTGTACTGGCAGAAAAACCTGATAACACAAGCATATTAAGACGCGTTGTTGAGACATATATCGCACAGAAAAAGCCTGAAAAAGCAATTCAGTATTTGAATAAAAGATTGTCAAATATTCCTGACGATGCAACAAGTCATGAGCTAATTGGTGAAATCCAGGCATGGCAAAAAAAACCGGCAGAGGCAGAGCAATCATATTTAACTGCGATTAAAGTCGATCAAGAATTAGTGATTGCCTATCGGCAGTTGGCAAGACTGTACATGCAAACAAGACAACCGGAGAAGGCCATTTCAATCTATCAGCAAGGTCTGGTATCGATGCCGAACCATCCTGAATTGTTAATGGAACTCGCTGCTCAATATCAAAATACCGGGAAGATTGAGGAAGCCATCAAAACCTACAAACAATTAGTCGATGATAACCCGAAAAATTTGTATGCAGTAAATAACTATGTAGCGTTAATTGCAGATGTTAGAGATGATACTGAATCACTAGAAACTGTAATGAAATTAACAGAACAATTTAGAACGTCTAATCAACCCGCATTTCTTGATACTTATGGTTGGTTAGCATATCGCCTTTCTCGATATAATGACGCCTTGCCGGCACTTGAAAAAGCAGTCAATCTTGCGCCAGAATTTCCGGTTTTTCGCTACCATCTAGGCATGACATATCACGCTGTCAAGAGAGAAGCAGCTGCACTGAGAGAATTAAAGCAAGCGATTAGTACTGACGGAGTCAATTTTGACGGTATTGATGAAGCGCGCAAGCTGGTTAAGGAGCTCCAGCAAAAGAGCAGTTAGTGTAGACGATGGTCTCATTTAACTAAATGAGACATTGACAGCTTTCTTTTGTGCGATATCTTCAATTTTTAATAATGTAGCAGGTTTGAAACTAAAGCGGGTGGCTACAAGATTGTTGGGGAACTGTTCGGTATATGTATCGTATTGCATGACTGCATCATTATAGGCTTGACGAGAAAATGTCACTTTGTTTTCAGTGGTGATTAATTCTTCCATTAATCCTTGAATCGTTTCATTGGCTTTTAAATCAGGGTAAGCCTCAGCAAGTGCAAAAAAGCGACCCATTGCGTTTGACAAGAGACTCTCAGCTGCTGATACGGCTTGAATTGCTTGCGGGTCTACAGGGTTTTTTGCCGCTTTTTTATTGGCTACGGATGCCTGGTTTCTCGCGTTAATGACTGCTTCTAAAGTATCCCTTTCATGTTTTAAGTAGCCTTTTGCTGATTCTACAAGGTTAGGGATTAACTCGTGGCGACGTTGTAGTTGCACGTCTATTTGAGCATAAGCATTTTTGAATAAATTACGAAGGCTAACCAGATTGTTGTAGATTATGATTAAGTAGGTAGTTAGTAGCGCCAGGCCAGCTAGTAGATAAAGCATAAAGTAGTACCTCAATAAATTTTTCAACTCACAATAACGATGTACTGAGTAAGGCTGTTACTTAAAGTGTAGCAGGCAATATGTATTTTTCAGGATTATTCTCAATGATATTGTTAGAGAGCAGGCGTCTCTGAGTGGGTGATGGGCATGAAACATCAAAGAGCTGAATCTGAAGTTCCAGGAGCAGCAGAAAAGATGCCAATATCCAGGTCGGTTTTTTCCTTTATCAGTTTCCTGACGTTCTCAGCATCTTTTTTATGTTGGTTCAGAATAGGGAATAACCCTGACTTGCGTTTACTCTGAATCACCTCAAGCACAAGCTCGGGGTTTATTTTCTTTGCCTCAACTGAAAAACCATAAGCTAGTGTGAGATCACAAAGTGTATTAATGATTCTTGGGATGCCGCTACTGTAATAGTAAATTGTTGCACTGGCATAATGGGAAAAGAGATCCTTGTCACCACCATTTGTTGTTATGCGATGCTGGATATATCGTACTGTTTCAACAAGATCGAGTGGTTTAAGGTGGTAGCTTACTGAGACACGCTGCAGGAGCTGGGATAGTTTCTTATGTCTCAGCATTCTTAATAAGGGAGGTTGACCAACCAGGATCAATTGGAGCAGAATTTTATTTTCTGAGTTGAGATTGTGCAATAGTCGTAATTCTTCTAATGCAAGTGAGTTAAGATTCTGCGCTTCATCAACAATCAACACGGCTTGTCGCTGATTCGTATATGTTTTCTCCAGAAATTGTAGTAATTGCTGATAACGTTCAGCTTGACTTCCTTCAGTTATTGTTTGTCCGAATGCGATTAATACCCAGTTAATAAGATCTTGCATTGATCTGTGAGTATTAGAAATCAGACCAATTGTGAGCTGGTGATGGGTTTCATTCATTAATCGTTTAATTAAAGTCGTTTTTCCAGACCCCACCTCACCAGTAAGGACAATGATTCCTGAGCGGTTAGAAAGTCCATATTCAAAGATAGACCAGGCTTTTACATGGGGTTGTCCAGGATAGAGGTTTGATGGCTCAGGCGTCATTGAAAATGGTGGCCGGCTAAATCCGTAAAATTCGAGATACATTTTTTTATAGATAAACTGTTTGAGAAAACAATGATGTGGAACGGATGTTTAATTAATGTCGACAGCTTTATTTAAAATTGTTCCCAAGAACCCATGATTCTTGAGTATATCCGTACACTGAGTGACCTGAGTCGGTGTACTTACTCCCTCCTCAAGCACGAGTAGAGAAGCATCAATATTTGGTAGAAATGCAAGTGAATCCTCAGAGTCAAGAAGAGATGGTAGATCGTATACAATAATGTGATTGTGAAATGAGGAAGATAATGTGCGAACTAACTGACGTATTTTTTTGCTTCCGAGAATATTAACGTCGTCAATAGCAGTTCCAGCAGGTAATAATGTGATCTCTGTACCTCTAATGTTAATGAACAAGTCGTTTAGCGACTGATTGTTTGTTAAATGATCACACAATCCTTGTTCATTGCTATTAAGGCCAAACAAACGGTAAAAACTTGGCGCTCTAAGGTTTAATTCAATTAAAACAACTGTCTCATGTAATGCTCGTGAGATGCTGATAGCAAGATTTGCTGCTGTGAGTGTATTCCCTACACCTGACGTCGGACTCGTTATTGCTAAAGAGTAATCATCTTGTCTTTTTAACAGCTGTATTATTTTTGCAGAAAGAAAATTATAGGCAGCAACTGAATTTCTATCCCGTTGATTTGCTAGCAGGAGTCGTTCATCAAATTGATTTGGAGGTGTTATTTGCTTGGTGTGGAAATCCACAGTATCTTTCCCAACAGTATTACTAGTAGTTGTTGGCTGAAATGATTTCTTTAAGTCAGAAGATGTTTGGAACTGAAAAGATGTTTTTTCGTTTTGCTTTGATTTGTCTAAAGCTTTTTGTAGCCAATCCATTAGAAATCTCTACTAGGTAAAAGTTGGTTGATGATAATCAGTTGGAAATTCCTTTAGTTAAAAGATAATAACCGATACTCAGAACTGATAAGATTAGAACAAGTATGACTGAGAATATTCTTTGCCGAGTTTTCTTTTTCGCGATTCGTCTAGTTGAAACTTCAATGTATGGGATGACCGACAAAGGAGCCTCACCACTGGCAATCGCGAGTTGACGTGAGCCGTAAATGCCCTGATCAAGGCTTTCAGCCAGAGCAGCAACAGCAATTGCAGCTGCTGCTGACAAGAGTATTCCCAATGCTACAATTGCTTTTCGATTTGGCTTTGTTGGTTCTTCAGGTAATTCAGGTGGTTCACTCATCACATAGCGTTCACCTTTTCGACTTTTTTCAACGGACTCAGCCAGATTAACACTGATTTGTTTGGATTGGATTTGCTCATACTGTAACTTTGTTGAGTTGTAGTTACGCATCAATTCGTTATATTGGCGTTCTACATCAGGAGAAACGCGAAGGCGCTGTTCGTAATTATTAATTCTTTTGATTTGTTCTTTTCGCGATTTTTCTAGTGCCAGGATTTCTAATTCACTACTTTTTAGTTGTGCCTGAGTTTGAATATATGCCGGGTTGTCTGCGTCTACAGAAGCTGTGTTTTGTGTTGCATCAGCAGGAATACTGGCAATCTGTGTTTCGATATTCTGAATTTCCTTTACCAGACTTATAATGTCAGGATGTTCTGTTGAGTAGCTTTCCTTTAGTTTTGCGAGTTGAGCTCTCTTTTCTTTGAGAACAAGTTTTAATGTCTGGCGATTATTAGCACTATCGCCTGCATGACCGAGTGATTCAATTTCCGTTTTTACTTTAATGACATCAGGATGCATGGGGGAATATCGAGATAGAAGATTTGAATATTCGATCTGAAGCATTTTCAGTCGTGTCCTGTCATCCAGAACAACACCGGGCGAAGAAGAATAAGGGGTTATCTGGGCAAGTTGTGATTGCAGAAAAATTTTACGTTCATAGGCTTTGTTGTATTGACTGTTAATATCTTCCAGACGCTGGTATGCACGTTCTAAAAGCCGGTTATTTTGTTGTTGGAATTCTGGAAGACTATCACCGCGTTCTTTTTTAAGAATGAACAATTTGTTGTCAAGTTCTTCCATTCGAGTGCGCAATTTTCTGGCTTCACGCTCAAAAAAGCTTGATGCTTCTTCTGCGCTTTCTGTACGTTCTTTAAGATTTTCTTGTAAAAACAATGAAACCAGCTCATTCGTAACACGTTGACTTGTTTCTGGTGACCGATTGCTAAAACCAACCTGGAACGCGATAGTTGCTTTCGTTGCGCGACCACTGCGAGGGTCAAGTACATCCGCACTAATCATTTCAACAGAGATCGCTGTTTCCATATTCTTCAGAATCTTGGACCAAGTCTGACTATCGAGTTGATCCCGATACAGCTGAAACTTATCAATAATTCGACGTAAATTTGGTCTGCTGAGGACGCGTTGTCGAATTCTTTGAACTTGTTGTTCAGCGTAACTGCTGATTGTTGAATCTACTAGGTCATTTGAAATAATGGGTTTTTCAATCAATATTGTGGCTGTTGAGGTGTATGTTGGTGGTAAAAAGATTGCTAAACAGAGACTGGTTAGAAAAACCAGGAATCCGGTGAGTAACATTTTCCCTTTATGGCGTTTTAAAATCGAGATATATTCGCTGAGGCTTTTCGATTGTTGCTCTTCAGGGTAATCCAAATAGTCAGTTGTTTCCATGTTCTAGGTTGCGTAACTCATATAATTCTGGTTCAAATAAGATTGTCGAGGGCAATGTTTAATATGACGTACAACTGAACGCTGATCATCTTGAAATTGAACGCCGCCGCCAGTGGTAGTTTGCAGATAACATAGCACCGTGTGATTGTGCCGAGTCATCTGCGTTATCGAATTTCTGGTATCGATATCGATAGCGCAATCCGAGAGAAAATTCTGGGGATAAATGCCACCGAAGTAATGGAGCTACTTGATAATAACTTCTGTCAAGTCTGTTTGTATCAGAGCTGATTGATGACGCGCGAAGTGCCGACAAAGGCAAGCTGAAATCAAGGTGTTCAGAGAGATGATGTGTCCAGCTGAATGCTGCTTGATTGCTGGTCTGTAAATCACCATTTCCTGTTGGCCTGATATCTTGAGTAACACTTGCTTTGAGTTGTCCCATGCTATAGTGATGCGTAATGCTAGCGTATGCCAGGCTGCCAAGAGCTGAGTCATTATTTTTTTCAGAAATGCTAGCGAGAAAAACCGAACCATCTGTGTTGATAACCGGGATAATTTTCTGAGTTCTGAAATCAGAGAAAGAATAGCGACCGCCCAATGCAACTTCAGCTTCCCAGCGTTCAGAAAATTTATACTGGCCACCGATTTGTAACGAATAATACGTTGTTGAAGCATGGATATCAGGCGTGGAAAACAATGTTGCGGATACATTGCTGAAGAGCAACAGTTTTGGGGTTAGTTGATGCGACAGGTTGAGTTGTCCGCTATGAATCGAGTAATCAACACGTCCTGTTTTAGCTGCATTCTCATAGGTTACATCGGTAAACTCATAGCTCAGATTAAGCGCAGTTTTTTCTGAAAGCGAATGATTCCACTCCGGTCTGATTGATTTCGTGAATCGACGTCTGGGAACACCAAGCAAATCGTCAGTCTCATCAAGATTTTGTGGGGTGTTATCAACAACAGATGGCCGGACTCTCGACAAAGTAGTATCCAGGAATAACTTTCCACTGATTCCCAGTTTGTTGCGCGGATTAACAGTTAACCATGTTTCTGGTGAGAGAAAAAAGTTGGTGCTGTTAAAGTTACGGATGTTGTAGCGGTTGAATGAAACATTGCCTCGTATGTGGACATCGCTGTTTTCAGTTTGGCTTCCGATGATACCACCTGCACTTAATGTTCCGCCAAACGTGTTGCCAGGTTTTAATGTTCTGGTCACACCATTTGTGGTGATTGTCCTGTTGGTTCTGAGTTGTAGATTGCTATCGAATAACAACTGACTGCTCGCATTTGGAGTGAGATACCATTCGCGCGCCTGGGTATTTGTTGAGCTGATGACAATCAAAAGCGACAGAACGAAAATAGGATGTATTTTATAAGAGATCATGTGGTTAAGAATATTGGGTGACATCAATTACTGATGTGAATTATTACACTAAGAGCTAGGGCACCAGTACTGTATCCCCGCTCTTTAATAAAATATTCTGTTTTAACTTGTCTCCATCTTCAATATCACCATAGCGGAATTTTATATCATGTTGTGTTCCGTCTTTAGAGCGTCTGAGTACGAGAATGTCATTAACTGCAGAGAAAGGAGTTAGCCCACCAGCCATACTTAACGCTTGTACAATATCAACATAGCTTGAGATGAGATACATGCCTGGTTTAACAACTTTACCAATAACATAAATCCTGTTGCCAAGGAGCTGTTTTGGGGATACCGTGACAACTGGGTTTGACAAGTAGGTGGATAGATTTTTTGTTAAGATGCTTTGTATTTGTGCAATTGTTTTTCCTTCAGTATAGATTTCACCAGCAAGCGGAAAAGTAATACCACCATCAGGGCGCACCAGGACATCTTTAATCATGTCTTCCTCTTTCCAGACAGAAATCTCAAGGATATCTCCGGGTTGTACAGTATATTCCTGTAATGTCGGGTTATTGCCATGCTCTCTTTTATCAGTACCTGCTGATAAATGGTCACTCCACACTATTGCCAGCAGTGTAAAGCCAAGAAGTATAGTTGATAGTGATTTGATCTGTTTGCTCATAACAATAATAGTTAGTGTATGGTGCTTATGATATGTTGTATTTAAAGGGGTCAGTATGATTGAAATGCTATGAACATTCAATTAACCTTGGACATTTTGAAAACCATGTTTACTAATAGTAGACTGATAAAGGTTAATTTGCTGTTCTATGGTTGGAAACCATGAGAAACGCTGTGCGTAGTTTGTGACATTATGTATAGCAGGCATATTCGAATACAGCTTTTTTATTGCAGTTTTCAGTGAATCTGGACTGCGCTCATCGATGAGTAGTCCCGCGCTAGCACTGGTGATAATGTCGGGGTTGCCACCGACTGCTGTTGCGATTACAGGTGTCCCGCAAGACAAAGCTTCCAAAAGCACGTTAGCATATCCTTCTCTGCTTGATGGTAGTAATAAAATATCGGCCATTGTATAGTAATCAACCAGTTCTGACTGGCTAAGTGTGTTGATAAAATGAACGCGATTTGACACTTGTAGTGATGTTGCCAGCTTTTCAAGTCTGTTTTTCTCAGAGCCATCTCCGATTACAATACAGTCGAATTCTGGAAGATCAGCTAAAGCATGCAAAATGATATCAACACCTTTTAAGGGTATTAGATTTCCGACATAAAGCAAGGTAGGTCGGGTGAATTGATGTTGTTCTCTTAACGAGAGTCGATTTCCCGGCTGGAAAAGTTGTCGATCAACACCATTTGGTAGTACTGTTATTTTTTGTTCGGATATTCCCAGATTCATTAATCTTTCTTTCAGTGACTGGGATACAGTAATAATTGCTGCGGCTTGTCTGGCTGCCCAAATAATCATGCTGCGAGGTAATCTGTAATCGGGTAGAAGATTGATATCAGTCCCTCTTGCTGAGATGACAACAGGGATATTCAGCCATTTTCCTAACAGTGACGCTGCAACTCCATCAGGATAAAAATAATGGGCGTCAATCAGTCGAAATGGTTTGTTGGTTAAGAGTGCTCTTGCGCTTCGGTAGGTTGATGTTGCCATGAGTCCTGGAGCCAGATTCATTCCGATTTTAGGTATCACAGGGTAGCGAGGATGCCAAACTTCAATCCCATGACGCTGCTCTTTTTTCGGAACCCGGGCATATTTTCCATAATCACCAAAAAGCCTGGATTGGACAGGAAACCAGGGAACAGGCGCTAGCACGTTAGTTGATATTTTGTTGCTGTCTAAGAGCTTACGAATACGGTTTTCAATAAAGATTCCGTGTCTTGTCTGGACACTGTTTGGATACAGGCTTGTATAAGTAAGTAAATCAATCATGACTGACGATTCAATTCGGTGTCAGATAGATGTTGGTATCTTGTCGGATCGTTGATACCTGCAGATAAAAAACCTTGTTTGCGGAAGCGACAGGAATCACACACACCACAGGCTGCGCCTTCATTGTTTGCCGAATAACAAGAGACTGTGTGTTGATAATCAACACCAAGTTCGATACCACGTTGTATGATTTCAGCCTTGTTTAAATCAATTAATGGCGTGTGAATGGTGACTGGTTTTCCCTCCACGCCTGATTTGGTTGCCAGATTGGCCAGTTTTTGAAATGCTTGAATATATTCTGGGCGGCAATCAGGATACCCTGAATAATCAACGGCATTGATGCCAATAAAGATGTCGAAAGCCTCCAGTACCTCAGCCCAGCCGAGTGCGAGGGATAAAAACACGGTGTTACGAGCAGGGACATAGGTGACAGGAATTCCAGCGGCTTCTCTTGTTGGGACATGAATCGAAGGGTCGGTCAATGCTGAGCCGCCGATCGTATTCAAACCAATAGCAATGGTTCGATGTAGTACAACACCGATTTGACCAGAAACAGTTTGTGCAGCAGCTAATTCAGATCGATGTCGCTGTCCATAGTCAAAGCTTAGCGCGTAACAGGCGAAACCTTGGCGTTTCGCAATTGCTAGAGTGGTTGCTGAGTCCAGACCGCCAGAAACAAGGACAACAGCTTTTTTTTGTATCGTCATTTTCGTCTATCGACCTCTGGCATCGTCCCAGAGAATTTTATGCAGTTGAATTTGAAAACGAACAGCAAGCTGATCATTCAAAATCTGCTCAGCGAGGTGTCTGGGCGAATATTGCGGAGTGCTTGGTGAAAACAGGATATTGCATCGCTCATTGAGTTGATATTGATGAATGATCTGTTTTGCCCAGTGATAATCATCATCATTACAGATCACGAATTTTACCTCATCACATGGATTTAAATAGCGAATATTGGAGTATCGATTTTTGCTCTGTTCTCCGGAAGCGGGCGTTTTTAAATCCATAATCTTGATGACTTTTGGATTTAATGATGAAATATCGATTGCCCCGCTTGTTTCAAGCGAAACAGTGTAATGGGCGGCTACCAGACAATCGAGAAGGTCAGTTGTATTATCCTGTGCTAATGGTTCGCCGCCGGTGACTGTAATATATTTAGTATTGTATTGATTGACTTTGGAAATGATGTGTTCGATGGATAATAATGAGCCACCTGTAAAAGCATATTCAGTATCACAATAATGACAGCGTAGCGGACAGCCAGTCAGGCGAATAAAAACAGTCGGGATACCGGCAAAACGGGTTTCACCTTGAAGCGAATAAAATATTTCGCTAATGCGAATTGTTTTGTTGTATAAACGGGTCAACGGTTCTGGTTGAGGCGTTGTTGTGCCAATCTGGCAGCAGATGAATCAGGGTAGTCTTTTATCAATCGCTGTAATTGTTTTTGCCCCGATGCGGCGTTGTTTGTTTCAAATTGAATATATGCGATTTTCAATAACGCATCCGGTACTTTGGGGCTATCAGGGTAGTGGCTGATAACACGTTGAAATGCTGAAGCGGCCAAATCAAAGTTACGATGTATGTACAGTGTTTCCGCCAGCCAGTATTGAGCATTGTCTGCAAGATCGCTGTTTGGCGCGTGCGTGACAATTTTTTTGAAAAGAACAGAGGCATCGTCATAATGACCAGAACGCAATGTCTGTAGTGCTTCGTCATACATTGATTGAATTGATGCCGTGTCTAAATCGTTTTCCTGATCTGAATCTGTGGATTGATCTGGTTGTATCGAATTTTCGGTATTAGGCTGAATCAACTGTTCCGTATCTGCAGAGGGTTCACTGATATCTGTTGATGACGTTGTTGCAGCGTGTTCCAGAGTACTTAATCGCTGATCCAAATTGCTGTGAAATTGCTTTTGCTGCTCCTGCAATTGTTGCAACTGGTACGATTGTTGTTCCAGTTCACCGCGCAGATTGCGAACCTCATGACGTAATTGCTCAACAGATTGCCATATTTCCATATAAGCCTTGCTTGACAGTTGTTGTTCCAGTCGTGATAAACGCTCTTTAACTGAGTCGGCATGACTGGATGTCGCTGTGAATACCAGTAAAATCGCAACAATGATCTGCATGTGTTATCTCAAGTAGATGATTTCAACGCGCCGATTTTGACTGAGTGCATATTCAGCATTTCCGAATGCAACAGGCTTCTCTTCACCATAGCTGACAGTCTGGATTTGACGATCTGCAACACCGCGCAATCGCATCATTTTGGCAACACTTTTGGCGCGTTGTTCACCCAACGCGATATTATATTCACGGCTTCCCAAGCTATCGGTGTGTCCTTCGAGGCTGATGCGGGAATCAGGGTTGGAGATAAGATAATCTGCGTGTGCATTAATTGCTTCATAATCTGCCGGACGAACCTGACTGCTATCAAAATCGAAATAAAAAACTCGAACAGAGAGTGGTTCGCCTGGTTCTGCGGCTGGTCCTTGCACACCATAGTTGTCCTCATATGGCAATATTTCTGTGAGCTGACTGCCATCCAGTCGGTCAAGCTCACTTAATCCCTGTGTATTTGCATCGGGGACACTCAATGCGCCAAGATTGTCTGCATCATTTTTTTCAGGTGTTGAAGAGCAAGCGCTAAAGAGTCCTATCAGAATGAAAAGTGAAAAAAGTCTGAATAAGTTCATAATTGGTTCCTTACAAGTATGTTTGACCTGGGTTTGTTCATGGTTTGGCTGATGTGTCGATTTCCATCGAAGTTAATATTTAGTTTGATGCCCAGGCAGGTTCACGTACTTCATCGGCATTGATTGTTAATGTCTGGTGAACCCGACCATCGACAGAGACTGCAGCTAACTGTGTTCCGCCATTTGTTGCGTAGAGCACCATGCTACCATTCGGGGCAAACGTTGGCGATTCATCCTGAGTACCTTTGCCAATGACATTGAGTTGTTTACTGGATAAATCGAGCGTAGCGATGTGGTATTTCCCGGATTGGCGGTGTACCAATGAAATCATTTTGCCGTCCGGTGAGAAATCAGCGGAAGCATTATAGCCTCCCTGAAAACTGACTCTTTTTGCGCTTCCGCCATTGACTGAGACACGATAGATTTGTGGACTGCCACCTCGATCAGAAGTAAATACCAGGGTTTGACCATCGGGAGACCATGCGGGTTCTGTATCAACTGCATAATGTTTGACAATGCGATGCAATTGTCGAGTTTTTATATCAAAAATATAAATATCAGGATTTCCATCCTTGGATAAGGTGAGCGCCAGTTTTGAACCATCGGGAGACCAGGCAGGTGCCCCGTTTATCCCCGGGAATGAGGCGATACTGGTTCGTTTTCCAGCCCAGATATCCTGGGTGAAAATCTCAGAGCGCCTGTGTTCAAAAGACACATAAGCCACAGTTTTACCATCCGGAGACCAGGTGGGTGACATGATTGGTTGTCTTGAGGCAACAATACTCCGTGCACCATAACCATCGGCATCGGCGATTTGAAGTCGGTAGATCGGGTGTCTGTTACTATCCCTGCTCAATGTGACATAAGCAATATGGGTAGCAAAAACACCTTTTTCACCGGTCAGCTTTTCGTAAACCATATCACTGATCTGGTGCGTCATTCGTCTTAAGTCATCTTTACTGGAGGGAATTCGGTAACCAATCAAGCGTTTTTGACTGAAGACGTCGAACAGATAAAATGCGGTATCAAAGCGATTGGGAAAT
Organism: Crenotrichaceae bacterium; assembly: GCA_011322755.1. GTDB lineage: Bacteria > Pseudomonadota > Gammaproteobacteria > Methylococcales > DRLZ01 > DRLZ01. Next base: position 15,209 of record DRLZ01000013.1, on the reverse strand, counting down.
GTTTCCTGAAATCGCCCAATAACAAGATTCTCCTGCCCCAGGGCTTGCCATTGAGAAAACTTGATAAGACTAGGATCAGTGGGTACGGCGGGAAGGTTGTTAACAGGCAAGACATTAAATCGACCGCTGCGTTCGAGATCTGTGCGGATAATCGAAGCAACATCCAGAGGTGGGTTTGAGGTATTTCCCTCCCACCCGAACGGTGCGATTGCAATCGGGATTGCTCCCTCTACGCCACCAGTAATTTGTATATTCAGCTCACTGTATGCAGTCGTTGACCACAATATCAATAGACAACCGAGTAATTTGAGAGTTCTTGAATGTTGTTTGATCATGCTCACGCGATAATAGGTTATATTTCGATTTAAGAAGGGCTAAAATTAAAAGTAAACGACTGAAACTGCTTGAAAATACCTGGGTCTGACGGTACTGGTAGCGGAGATGCTTTTCTGACGGCAAGTTCAGCGGATCGATCAAACCCTGGATTGCCACTACTTTTGATGACAGTCGCATTGGTCACAGTTCCTCCCGGCTTTACATTCACGCGTATGGTCGCAGAGAGTCCATCCTGAGTACCTGGAGGACGAATCCAGCTTCGCTCAACCTTGCGCATAATGATGCGCGTTGCGTTGCTTATAATTTTGCCTTGACGTACTGCTTCAGCAGCGGCCTGCTCAGCTTCCAGTTTTTTACGCGCTACAGCTTCAGCTTTGCGTTTCGCGGCACGTTCAGCTTTCTTTTTTGCAGCCAGTTTGGCTGCTTTTTCTCGTTTCTTGCGTTCCAGTTCCTGCCTTTTTAATTCCAGTTTTCGTTTTTTTTCGAGTGCAGCCAGCCGCGCCTGTTCTTTTTTGCGCTTATCTTCCATTGCCTTCTTTTTGTCAGCAATTTCCTTGAGACGTTTTTTTTCTTGTGCCTGTTTCAGTCTGATTTGTTCAAGTTTTTTTTCTTCAGCCTGTTTTGCCAGAGCAAGTTTTTGTTGTTCTTGTCTGGCTTGTTCAATGCGTTTGGCTTGTTTTTCTTGTTGCGCTCGTAATTGTTTGATTTTTTGCTGTTCTGCAACACGTTTTTCCTCAAGTACTCGCTGGCGTTTTTGCTCTGCAAGACGCTTGTCCGTTTCATGCTGCTGAAGTTTTTTAACTTCTTGGATTACTTTTTTTTCATCCACTGAGGTTGCCTGGATTATTTCAGGTTGCGGAGCGGGTTTCAGTGGTTTTGAGTCTGATTTGAAGTTTATAAAAAACAGGCTGAACAAGACAATATGAACCAACAATGCCAGACAAATAGGAATGAAATATTTGTGTAAAGTCTTAATCATAAGTTGCTGGTATGAGATTCAATGGGTCGTGTCATCAATCCAACATTGGGGACGCCAGCCTGTTTCAAGGCAGCCATAACAATGACGATTTTTCCATAGTTGACTGATGAATCACCACGAACCAATACCTTGACATTCGGCTTATGGCGCAACACGGCTGCAATTTTGATAACCAGATCATCTGTTGTGACTGCCTCATTATCTGTCCCGGAAGTATTCAGAAAATACTGACCATCTGCGTCCACAGACACCACAACAGGCGGGGTATTATCAGACTGAACTGTTTTTGTCTGCGCTTGTGGGAGGTCAACCTCGATGCCGGTTTGTAACAGTGGCGTGGTGATCATAAAAATAATCAGTAATACCAGACTGACATCGATGTAGGGAATGACGTTAATTTCAGCAACAGGTCTGCGTTTGGTTGTTCTGCCATTCTGATTCGGATTCACGATGCAAGCTCCTGATTAGCAGTTTGCTGATTGGGTTCATCTTGTGCGTACATTCTCGCATCGCGGTCAAAATGTGCGCTGAGCTCTTCAATAAAGTTAGAGTATTGAGTGTTTATGCGATCAATTGCTGTAGTAAAGCTATTGTATGCAATGACTGCAGGAATTGCTGAAAATAGCCCGAGCGCAGTGGCAATCAGGGCTTCTGAAATTCCTGGCGCGACCATTGCCAGGGTTGCTTGTTGTACGCTGGCGAGTGCTCTGAATGAGGTCATGATGCCCCAGACAGTGCCAAATAATCCGATGTAGGGACTGGCCGATGCGATGGTGGCAAGTATTGGTAATTTATCATCCAATGAATCGATTTCTCTTGATAGAGCGATAAACATGGATCGTCTTGCGCCATCGACGATGACTTCAGGTTGCGAAGGGAAGGTATTTTTCAATCGGGAGTATTCCTTACACCCAGCGATAAAAATATTTTCCAGAGCAATTTTTTCTCTTTTATTGGTGCGATAGTTTTTATACAGTGTTGTCAGCCCTGTTCCTGCGTAAAATTGATGTTCGAGGATGTCTGAACGCTGTTTTGCCAGTCTGAATTCTTTGCGCTTGCTCCATGTTAACACCCAGGAGACCATAGATGCGCAGAGCAGGATAAACATAACGGTTTGTACAACAACACTTGCCTCAGTGACGAGCTTGATAACCCAATGATCAAACATTTTTTTGCAACTCGCTTTTTAAGAAATCCGGAATAGGGCAGGGTGTAAATGACTGTGCGTTAATACAGACAATACGAACATGGGCTCGACATAATACCTGAATTGTATCTGGTTCTGTGCTGGAAATCTGTTGTGAAAACAGAATGCTTGCTCCGCGAAACTGGGTGATATGAGTGTCCACAAGTAATAACTGATTGAAACGTGCCGGAAATAAATAGTCAACTTCAATTGATCGTACTGCAAATACAAGCTGATGCTGCTGTCTCAGTTGATCTTGTTCAAAACCGCTTGCACGCATCCACTCAGTGCGCGCACGCTCAAAAAAACGCAGGTAGTTGGCATAATACACAACACCGCCTGCGTCAGTATCTTCGTAATAGACCCGAACAGGCCATTGAAAGTTCGTCATTGCTTGAACAAGTCGTCTGTTTCTGTTGTGCTGAGTGAACCAGGTGGTTTTAAACCAAAATGCAGATAAGCTGATTTTGTTGCGATTCGCCCGCGTGGTGTTCGCATGAGGTAGCCTTGTTGCAGTAAGTAGGGTTCCAGGACATCTTCAATTGTGCCGCGCTCCTCACCAATTGCCGCAGCCAGGGTGTCCAGACCAACAGGTCCACCGTCAAACTTTTCAAGCATGGTTAATAACAGCGTCTGGTCGAGTGTATCAAAGCCACAACTGTCAACATTGAGCATTTCCAGGGCTTCTTTTGCGATTGCCTCGGTAATTGTACCGTTATGCCGCACTTCGGTATAGTCTCGTAACCGCCGCAGTAATCGATTTGCGATTCTGGGTGTGCCACGGGATCGACGCGCTAATTCATGTGCGCCAGCTTGTTCCAGCTCAACATTCAAAATATTCGCTGAACGTGACACAATCAGCGACAATTCTTCGATGCTATAAAATTCAAGACGGTTGACAATGCCAAAACGATCTCGTAAAGGTGATGTCAGTAATCCTGCGCGTGTTGTTGCGCCAACCAGTGTAAATGGTGGCAGATCCAGTTGAATCGAACGTGCGGCAGGGCCTTCTCCAATCATGATGTCGATCTGGTAATCTTCCATTGCAGGGTAGAGAATTTCTTCAACAGCAGGATTTAGACGATGTATTTCATCAATAAATAATACATCGTTTTGTTCAAGATTAGTCAGTAAAGCAGCCAGGTCACCAGCTTTATCCAGAACAGGGCCAGAAGTCTGGCGTAAATTGACCCCCATTTCATTGGCAATAATATGCGCTAATGTCGTTTTGCCTAATCCTGGCGGGCCAAAGATGAGGACATGATCGAGGGCTTCATTACGATTGCGTGCTGCCTGGATGAAAATTTCCATTTGATTGCGCAAACGTTTCTGGCCGATGTAATCAGCGAGCATGCGTGGACGAATTGCACGATCCAGTACAGTGTCGTCGGCTTTTTCTTGCGCACTGATAACACGGTCAGCTTCGATCATAAGTGTTGTTCAATCATCAAATATTGACTTGATTGTTGAGCGGTTTTCAAGAAAGTCGCTATAGCTTCTGTTTTTACAACAGAAAAACAAAGGCGTACGGAGTATTTTATTATCAGATAGAATAGAATGTTGATTAGAATACCGCATTAACACGTCGATAACAAAAGACTATTTAGATCATTTGAAATTGTTTGGCGACAATGAAGCGAAAAAATGAAATGCTAGTCCGCGAGGATTCCGCTGTCAATATTGTCGTCATACGTGGATAGGCGACATTCAAGCTCAATAAAATATAATAGCAAGGTTGTTTTTAAACCTTGAAGATGCTGTTTGAGACTGTAACGAATTTATCAAATAAGAGTGTGGGAGCATTGCAATGCGACGTTTATTTGCGACGGGATGAATGAGTTTAAGTAAAATAGAATACGGGAGAAGAATGCATGTGGAAAGTTTCACTCTTTGAGCTTGATTTTGATCGTTGTGAATCAGATGCAGTCGCCGGTGTGCTGGAAAGTCAATGGTTAACAATGGGTCAGCAAACGCAATCATTTGAATCAAATTTTTCTGCTTTTTTGAACAATGGTGTCTCTTCAACTGCGGTATCCAGTTGTACAGCCGCGTTACACATGGCATTACTGGCAGTCGGTGTGCAACCTGGTGATGAGGTGATTATTCCTGCTCTCACCTTTGTGGCAGATATTAATGTTGTGAAGATGATTGGAGCCATTCCGGTACTGGCAGACTCAAACTCATATGAAGACTGGAATATCTCAGTACAGTCTGTCGCTGAAAAAATAACTGATAAAACAAAAGCAGTTATTGTTGTTCATTTTGCTGGTTATCCCTGTGATATGGGCGACATTGTTCATCTTTGTCAAGAACGGAATCTCTATTTGATCGAGGATGTCGCGCACGCACCTGGCGCTTCATATAAAGGCACTCACTGTGGAACCTTTGGCGATGTGGGTTGTTTCAGTTTTTTTACCAATAAGAATTTATCGATTGGTGAAGGTGGAATGTTTGTAACCCGGAACGATTCATTGCATCGTAAGGCGGGCTACCTGAGATCACACGGGATGACCTCACTCACTCTGGATCGATACAAAGGTAGAGCTGTTTCTTACGATGTTGTGCAACCAGGCTTAAATTATCGAATGGATGAAATGCGTGCTGCAATTGGTCAGGTTCAACTTCAGAAGTTATCAAAAGGTAATATCAGGCGCTGTCAGCTCGTCAAACACTATATTCAGGAATTATCCGGTTGTCATCGTATCCTGATTCCTTTTTTAGCGCATATTGAAAACACCAATATTACAGCAGCGTATCATATTTTTCCTGTTTTGCTTCCAGTTGATTGTGATCGTGCAGATGTGATTCAAATGATGAAAAATAATGGCATACAAACTAGCATCCATTATCCGTCTTTCCGGGATTTCAGCGCATTCAAGGACATGAGTTTTACCATAACACCTATCGCGGATGAAATTTCCAGACGCGTGTTAACGCTGCCTCTTTTTCCGACCATGTCATTGGAACAGGTCAACCTGGTTGTTGATTCTATAAAGCAAGCTGTGGGGTGTCATTGATGGACTACATGCTTGATCTGATTGGGCGTGACGACGTTCTGTTTGCCAAAGATATCGCGCAGAATGAAGAACGCTTGCAGAGTTTGATTGGTGATTCTGCATTTCTGGTACTCGGTGGAGCCGGTACGATCGGGCAGGCGGTAGTAAAAGAGATTTTTCAACGTCACCCAAAGGTTTTGCATGTAGTTGATATCAGCGAAAATAATCTGGTTGAACTGGTTAGGGATATTCGCAGTTCGTTTGGCTATATCAGTGGTGATTTCAAGACTTTCGCGCTGGATATCAGCAGCAAGGAATTTGATGTCATGCTTGAGCACGAAGGACCGTATGATTATGTTCTGAATCTGTCTGCACTCAAACATGTACGCAGTGAAAAAGATGCGTATACGCTGATGCGCATGATCTCTGTGAATATTGAAAATACCATCAAAACCCAGCTCCAGGCAGCTGCAATGGGCGCCAAAAAATATTTTGCAGTGTCAACAGACAAAGCTGCAAATCCTGTGAATATGATGGGCGCTTCCAAGCGCATCATGGAGCAGTTTTTGATGCGAAACAGTACCAGCATTCCAGTCTCGACTGCCCGGTTTGCCAATGTTGCATTCTCTGATGGCAGCTTGCTGCATGGATTTAATCAGCGGATACAAAAGCGACAGCCGATAGCAGCTCCAAGTGACGTCAGACGTTATTTTGTTACACCAAAAGAGTCAGGAGAGCTTTGTCTTGCATCTTGCTTGCTAGGTAATAATCGTGAAATCTTTTTTCCAAAATTAAGTGAACAGTTACATCTGATCACGTTTGAAGACATTGCGCGTCGTTATTTAACCTACATGGGCTATCAAGCTGTAGCATGTGCGACAGAAGATGAGGCGCGCTCTTCAGTCAGTGAAATGTCTGCAAAAGGACAGTGGCCATGTTTTTTCATGGAAAGTGACACCACAGGGGAAAAAGATTTTGAGGAATTCTTTATGGAAAATGAAATGCTCGACATGAATCGTTTTCAAAACATTGGAATCGTCAGTAATTCTTTACAGTTCGATACAAATAAACTGGATGATTTTGTTGCACAAATGAAGACTCTCAGGCAAAGTGGGGATTGGAATAAAGAGGATTTGGTGGCGGCTTTTTGTGAATTATTGCCTGAGTTTCATCATTTAGAAAAACAACGTTTTCTTGATCAGAAAATGTAGACCGTCTCTTTCTTGAATAAGTATTAGGATATATTTAAATGTTGAAAGCAGTGATTCAGGCTGGGGGCCAGGGAACCAGGTTAAGACCGTATACAATGATATTACCCAAGCCGCTCATGCCACTTGGTGGTGTGCCGGTTATCGAGGTCATGTTGAAGTGGCTACGGCGTAATGGAACCGAACAAGCCTATATCACGACAGGTTATCTAGGTCACTTGATCAAGGCGCTTTGTGGAAATGGATGTCAGTGGGATATGAAAATTGAATATTCCATCGAACCTGAACCGCTGGGAACCGTGGGTGCTTTGACCTTGCTTAAAGAACAATTGACGGAGACATTCTATGTCATGAATGGCGATTTGCTAACCGATCTTGATTTGCACGCATTTCGTGATTTTCATCGTAGTCACGGTGGAATGCTCACAGTCGCGACGACACTAAAAAAAGTTAAAATCGACCTCGGAGTTTTGGAACTGGATGGTGAGGTGGTTAGCGGGTTTAAAGAGAAACCGGTTCTGGATTATACAGTGAGTATGGGGGTTTATTGCATGGAACCAGAGGTGCTGGATCTGATACCATCAGGAATACCTTATGGTTTTGATGATTTGATGCATCAGATGCTTGATCGTAAGCTGCCTGTGCATGTCTATAAACACAGTGGTTTGTGGATGGATATCGGTCGCCCGGAAGATTTTCAAAAAGCCCAGGAGTCATGTGAAAACTACGAACAACAAATGCTTGGCGTATAGATTAAAAACAAGGAAATTTTACTTTAGTGAGTGGTAGCGAGAGAGCGAATATCGATCTGGTGATAGAGCAGACTTATCGGCGTATTGCAGGCAAGGCTCCACACCTAACAATTGTTCAGGGACATATCAATGATGAAACGTGTATTTGATTTTTTAGGTGCGTTGATTGGGTTAATACTGGCTTTACCGTTATTATTATTAATCGCAATCATTGTCAAACTCGATTCTCCCGGGCCGATTATTTTTTCTCAAGTCAGACTGGGGAAAAACGGGAAACGCTTTAAAGTACACAAAATTCGTAAATTTCCGGCAAATACAGGACAAAGCGGCTCAGGCGTAACTGTTGCCGGTGATGTACGGATGACCCGGGTTGGTCGGTTTCTGGAGCGATCCAAGCTCGACGAGTTGCCACAGTTATGGAATATTCTAAAAGGGGAGATGTCTTTTGTAGGGCCGCGCCCTGAAAGTTTAAGATACGCGGATTTGTTTAAGGGTGAATTTGAGGCGGTTTTGAGCTATATCCCAGGTGTATTTGGTCCAAATCAGATCGCATTTCGTAATGAATCTGACCTTTACCCTGCCGACCAGAATCCGGAAGCGTATTATCGAACGGTGCTTTTTCCTAAAAAAGCCAGACGTGATATCTCTTATTTCAAGCGTTCTAACTGGTTGCGTGATATCCAATGGGTTATTAAAGGTGTCTGGGTTAGTGTGCTCGGCGCTATTCACTGGCGTCGGATAATTGGTTTGCATGCAGGTATCTTGTTAGTCGATATCCTTGCAGTTGAAGCAGCGTGGTGGCTTGCCTATCTTCTACGATACAGTGAGCTGAATCAAATTATTCTGAGTCCACTTGTTATCTCTGGCGCATGGTTGTATCCACTTGTTGTTGTTCCTGTGCTATTACTTGGTGGTTGTTATCAACGTCCTGTTCGACATTTTGGTATCGGAGATGCGATTCGCTTGTTGAAAAGCGCGGCAGTTGGCTGGGGATTGGCAACATTTATCTTTTTGGCATTTTTCTATCGCAGTCAATCGCTCTTGCTGGGGCCGCTTGGGCTTTTAATCAGCTTACCTTTAATGACATCACCAAGACTCTGGTATCGGGATCGATGGTATAAAAAAGCACGTCGAAATAAAAACAGGGTTAATCAAAAACACATTCTGATTTATGGAGCTGGTGACCAGGGAAGTGCTTTGGCGCTGCTTCTGGAGCATGGATATCATCGTGCAAAACTTATCGGGTTTCTGGATGATAATGCGGAATTGAGAGGGCGTTACATTCGTGGCTACAAGGTTTACGGAGTGGAAAGAGATATTCCGGCAATTCATGCTCAGCATCGAATTGACCAACTCTGGCTGAGTTTCGTCCCGGAGAAGCTCAAATATCGTCGGATTCAGGATCGCTGTGCCGAAATTGGCATTGAATTAATCATACTTCCGCTTATTGAGCCGTTTTTAAGTCTGGCTGAAAAAAGGAAGGTTGAAGCGAAAACCATTTCTGAATTAGCGTTGGAAGATAAAAAAGACCAGGTAAAATCCTCACAACGCAAAACTACGGCTACAATTACTCAATTGGAAGATAATGGCTCCAAGTTAACACACTGATTATATTTTATGGGAAGGAGTGTGGAGTGTAGGCTATGTTGAATGAATAGCAAACTGTCTTGAAATAACAAAATAGTAATAATATAGAGATGTAGCCTGCGACTGCATTGTAATCAGGGTATTCCACTTGGCACTACCAGGAAGCGCTTAGTAGCTTAGTAATGGAATCTCTAGTCTTGTAAAATACATTGACTGTAACACAGAAAAATAAGCTTGATTGTTCACAACGATTTTTTCTGGCTGAGATATTCTATTTGTTGCATTGTTTGTGATGCCAGTGAGTTGGCTAATGCTGAAATACAAACGATCTTCAAACGAAGACCGTTTGTAAATTGATATTGATAGGCTGATTAAGCTGTTTTACGTGTGAATCTAACCAGTCCTAGAAGACCCGTTCCGAATAGCCAGACAGCTGCAGGAACTGGGACAGGTGCCACATCCAGATTGCTGATGTAAAATTGCTTGGCATTTGACTGCCCGTTATTTGGGTTGGAGAAAATAAACTCGGTTCCTGTGAATTGTGTTGAAACGATATTTGCAAGAGCGATTGTTGTTGCAGCTCCACCATCAATTGAAAGATCAAAGACATTACTCGCAAAATTGCTAACATGACCACCATTAAGGAAGGTGGTTTCGGTAATGGTCACTTCTTTGTCAAATACCAATTTCAGACTTTCCTCAAAAGTTACATTGTCATCACCGGCAGGAGTACATTGTTGTGAACCAGTCAGACTTTTGCAGACTCCAAGACCAGCTGTGCCTGAGTCCAGGTATGCAAAGTAAGGGGTTGATGGATCACCTGTCTTAAATCCTGTTGCTGTAACACTGATGCCATTTTTGGTAAATGTAAACGATGCAGCGCCTTTCTCGCCACCAGGAACTCCGTAGCTGCTATCGCCGTCTGCAATTGCAGCAAAATCGAAAGAAACAGCTGCAGCATTGACTGAGGCGGTCACTACCATACCCAGTCCAAATACAGTTGATATAATAAATTTTTTCATTTTCGGTCCTTATTAATTGTTGTGTCTTGTATGTATCTAGATTACATACATTTATTGTGCCTATCAATAGAATATTATAGAAAATCAATAAGATATGGTTTTATGGGGTAATCAATCTACAGTTTTTGATTCCTCACTTTTATATTTTGTAAAAAAAAATGACGCTTGTTGCTGCGGAGGATTCCAATTTTCTTGTGTATACATATTGAGTGGTGTTGTAATGTTTAACTCAAAATACAAATCAGAGTAATGTAACTAACAAATGTTGAGTTGACTTTAGGTGTTCATGATTAAATCCAGTACAGCGATCAGTTCACCCACTGAGCCAGGCTTATATCTGGTCTCAACACCAATAGGCAATCTTGCAGACATCAGCTATCGTGCGGTTGAAATTTTAAGATCTGTCGATCTCATTGCTGCAGAGGATACGCGGCATAGTCAACGCTTGTTATCAGAGTATGCCATTACGACAACATGTATTTCATTCCATGACCATAATGAAACTACAATGACGCCACGCTTGTTGAAAGAGTTACAGCAAGGGCGCTCAATTGCTGTAATTTCTGACGCAGGAACACCGTTGATTCGTGATCCAGGCTATCAACTGGTACACCAGGCGCAAACGATGAAGATCAAAGTGATTCCTGTGCCAGGGTGTTGTGCAGCAATTGCGGCACTGTCTGCTTCAGGATTGGCGACGGATCGATTTGTATTTGCAGGTTATCCACCACGTACACAGTCTGCACGTCAACTTTTTTTACAACAATTGGTTGATGAAACGGGCACTGTGATTCTGTATGAGTCCAGTCACAGAATTCGCAGTTGTTTAAGTGATATCGCATGTGTTTATCCGGATTCGCGTATGCTCGTGGTTGCACGGGAGATAACAAAACGTTATGAATCTATCCACAGGATTGCAGTGAGTGAAATTGATTCATTATTCAAAGACGATGTTTACGCTGACAAAGGTGAGTTTGTGCTGGTTTTACAAGGTAAAAAGACTGACGTTGGTGATGTTCTAGATGCCAAAACGCAGGAAATTCTGAATCTCCTGCTGGAAGAATGCTCTGTCAAGACAGCAGTTGAGCTGACGGCAAAATTATCTGGAGAACGAAAAAAAATTATTTATCAGACTGCACTGGAAATACGAAACAATTAATTGAGATATTCATATGTCGATCTGGATTCAACGTCAAATTACGCTGAAGGCAAAATCACGCGGTTTTCATTTGATTGACAGTGAGTTACTGGAACAGATTCCTGAAATCAAGACAATTCAGATTGGTCTTGCTCACTTTTTTATACAGCATACGTCAGCATCTTTGGCTGTGAATGAGAATGCTGATCCAACTGTCCGCATTGATATGGAAAACTACTTTTGTCACGCGGTTCCTGAGAATGAATCATATTTTCAACACACCCTGGAAGGAGCGGATGATATGCCGGCACACATCAAGGCTGTGATTGTTGGTGGGAGTCTTTCGATACCAATTACCAATGGCAGGTTATCGCTCGGTGTGTGGCAGGGGATTTATCTGGGTGAACACCGTAATCATGGTGGGCGCCGGAATGTTCTTGTGACCTTGCATGGTGAAGAATACGGAGTGTAGTAAGGTCATCAGCTTTTAAGCTGGATTGGAATTCTCTGGATCGCTTCAATCGAAAAATCAAGGTGTTGCTTATGTGCGTGTTCAATTTGAAACGAGTTAAAACAGGCAAAAAAGAGTATTGAAGATCTTAGCTCATTAGCCTATTGATTGGTGTTGAATACCTCGTCTAGAAAACCTCGAATGTTATAACACGAGCGTTTATCTGCACTCGCATTGTAAACAGTGCCAAAAGCAATGTCGTTGGCAAGTGGATTCGTAAATGCGTGCATTGTGTTTCCGTAGAGATGGATTTGCCAGTCAGCCTTGCGTTTTGTAAGTTCAGTCTGTAGTGCTGTGACATCTTCAGACGGTGCAAGCGGGTCTTGGTAACCATGTAATACCAGTATCCTGGCGGTTATGGTACTATCCTGCTGGATGTCAGGTGGGGCTTGTAATAAGCCGTGGACACAGATTGTTCCACTAAATTGTACGCCGCTGCGCGCCAGATCAAGAACACACATGCCCCCGAAACAATAGCCGAGTGCGGCAACCTGTTCAGGATTGACAAGCGGTTGCTGACGCAAGGTTTCCAGGGCTGTCAGCATTCTGGCTTGTAGCAGACCGCGATTATCAATAAAAGGCTGCATCAAGGCGCTGTTTTCATCGGTATTTGTTCCGATAATACCTTTGCCATACATATCTCCGGCGAAACCCACATAGCCAAGTTCAGCCATTTGTACTGCCCGGTTACAGATTGCCTGATCGCGCCCGGCCCAGGGATGTGCAATCAGAACAGCGGGTCGTTTTTCAGCGGATTTGTCATCATAGGCAAGAAACCCTTCAAGCAGCGTTCCGTTATCGTAATATTCAATGGTTTGAGTGTGAATTGACATGCTGGAATCGATCTGGTTTAAGGGTTAGGTAGGTATGATATTTTGACAATGTTGTAATAAAAGTAACACTGGGAGGTTGCCTATTCCTGGGCAGCCTCCTAAGCGGTGTTGCCCGGCATTGACAATTGTTCGCCGCGCGCCAGACGTGGCAGATTGCCTTCCAGCCCCATTGCATGCCGAATCATTCGATGCTTTGCTGGGCCGAACTTGTCGGCAACGCCAAGTCCCAGATTACGAAGTATTTTTGCTGGTCTAAAATGATTACTGAAAATTCGATAAAATGCATCCATGGCTGTCATCATCAACAAGTTATCCATTTTGCGTTGCTTTTCGTATTGTTTAAGCACTGACAGGCTGGCAAAGTCGCGTCCCGCACGATGAGCATCAACGATGACTTCTGCGAGTGCCGCAGCATCAAGCAAACCGATATTGACGCCTTGTCCTGCTAGTGGATTGATCGTATGTGCAGAATCACCAATGAGTGCGATGCCGGGTTTCACGTAATCCAGTGCATGTTGGCGTTTTAATGGGAAGCTTCCACGTTGTAATATGCGTTTGATTTTACCGAGACAGCTCGGGAAAGTGACAAGTAATTCTTTTAGCAACGCATCATCTGAAAGTGATTTAAGCCGTGCGACCTGATCGGGTGAATTGTACCAGACCAGTGAACCGTATGATCCGGAAAGTGGTAGAAAGGCTTGTGGGCCGGATGGTCTGAAACGCTGCCAGGTAATGTCTTGCTGTGCATACGCTGTTTCGACATTTAACACCATCGCATGTTGTCTGTAGTCCCAGCTACTGACGCCGATTCTAGCAGCTTGACGCACCTGGGAGTTGGCGCCATCTGCTCCGATGAGTAAACGAGCCTGTATTTCTCTGTCTTCAAGCTGAATAATTGAAGCGTTTTCATTATAGAGAATACGCTGAGTTGCGACAGGACAGAGTAACTCTATTTTATTTTGTTCCTCGAGATGTTCAAGCAGGGCAAGTTGCAGCAAGCGGTTCTCGACAATATAACCAAGTTCTGGCTGGCCAATATCATCGGCGCGGAATTCTGTATTGCCACTGGCTTCCCATACGCGCATTGTGCGGAAAGGACAATAGCGTTTTGCAACAACTTTTTCCCATGCGCCGACAGATTCGAGAATTTTTCTGGATGCCATGCTCAGCGCAGAGACTCTCAAATCAGGAGGTTGCTCCGCTGAGAAAGCGGCTGGTCTTGTCGCTTCCAGCACCACAATTTTCAAGCCGCTATCAGCCAGACTACAAGCCAGGGTAGAACCGACCATGCCACCGCCCACGATAGCGATGTCATATTCTTGTGTTTTTGTTTCCATATGTCTGTTGTGTGCGTGTTTCAGTGACTATATTGATGAATGCAAAGCTTTCCAAATCAGTGATAAAGCAAGCTGGATTCAGGAATGCTTTGCACAGTAACTGCAGAGTATACCGGATACACGAGGGCTACGAGTGCCATCCATAAACAATGATTCATTTTCCCTGCAGACTTTTAAAGTTTTCTTTCCTGTCCTGGTTGAGTATAATTCGCTTGCTTGTCCAGCTTCCGCGTGCCCATTTTTCTCACATTCACTTTAATCACCATTATACTCGCCAAGACAACTGATAAGATAGTATGAGACTCCGTGACTATCATCATCAGCTGGCTGTTTTATTTTTTCTGGTTATTTTCGGAATAGGGCTATTTGTTCGGCTGGATCAATTTCTGTTGCAAATATTAATTGATGATGAGTGGCATGCCGTTCATCAATTGTTGCACAGTACGCCTGCAAACATTGCAACCTCTTTTGGGCATGCTGATTACAGCATTCCATTAACACTTCTGTACTGGTTCGAGGCCGAGCAATTTGGTTTGTCAGAACTATTAATGCGCTGGCCAATGATGTTGGCAGGAATCCTGACACTGATCGTGTTTCCGTTATATGTCTTTCGACAGTTCAGTCAACATGAAGCGATTCTCTTTGGTAGTGTAATCGCCTTATCACCATTGTTGGTTATTTACAGTCGAACAGCGCGTCCTTACGCCATCACTTTGTTTCTGGTTTACCTTTCTGTCTGGGCGTTCTATCGATTCTATGATAACGCTGATACAGAAAAGCCGGGTCAGCGCTTGCGATATGCACTGCTTTATTGTGTATCTGCTGCCATGGCTGTCTGGTTGCATTTGATTGCTGGGTTTTTTGTGGTTGCTCCGTTTATTCTTGAAGCTTCACGCTTGATAATTAAACCCACTGTTTCGGTAAAACGGAATTTACTTGCCTTGCTGAGTATTGGTTTGCCTGCTCTTGCACTAATATGGCTACTGATTCTACCGCCGCTGGTTAACAGTCTGCACGCATTGACTGTCAAGGCTGGAAGTGATTTACCAAGTATTGATAGCTTGACTGGTGCGTTGTATTTGTGGATCGGTACGCGCTCAGGGATGTTGGTGATTGCTTGTTGTTTTTTGGGGTTGATTGGTTTTCCACGGGTGATCAAACAGTCTGTCATTAGTATCAATATACTGCTTGGCTTTGTCTTAACGGTTTTGCTTATCCTTGTATCACAACCCGCATGGGTACAGCATCCACTCACTCTGGCGCGGTATTTGTTACCCATTCTCCCGTTACTCTTGTTGTCGATTGCCTGTGGTTTGTACACAAT
>DRLZ01000012.1 GCA_011322755.1 Crenotrichaceae bacterium | reverse complement strand
TGAACACTTTTTTGCACAATACAACAGCGAGGCACTGGGTAAAGCAGCTGTTGTTCGCAATGGTTACTTGCCTGAGCGGACGATCCAAACCGGGTTTGGAGATATCCCGAAAACGAGAGATTGTACAAGCTCAGAACTGAAGTTTAATAGTACGCTGATTTCACCCTATTTAAAACGCACGCAAAGCATAGAGGAACTTTTACCCTGGCTTTATTTGCGAGGCATATCGTCGGAGATTTTTCAGAGTCCTTAAAACATCTGTTAGGAGCGGATGCAGCAAAATTATCGCCTGCAATAATCAGCCGCCTAAAACAAGGTTGGGAGCAAGATTATCAAGACTGGACGACGCGTGATTTGAGCAAAAAGCGTTATGTGTTTATCTGGGCTGATGTATTCACAGCAAAGTCAGAATTGATGATCGCTTATGTCTGCTTGTCATCATTGGTGCGGATAAAACCGGCAAGAAGAACTGATAGCACTCAGTGATGGCTATCGAGAATCAGCGGCAAGCTGGGAAGAGATCTTGCTCGACCTCACACAACGCGGGCTCACGACCCCACCCAAACTGGTTGTGGGTGATAGTACACTGGGTTTCTGGAAAACCCTCGGCAAAACCTGGCCTCGGACAGTTTAACAACTGTGCTGGGTGCATAAAACTGCGAATGTGATGGAGAAGTTATCCAAAGCCATGCAACCGAAAGTCAAAGAAGTCCTGCATAATATTTGGGGAGCAGAAACCCGTGAAGAGGCTGGGGAAACATTTGACCACTGCATCGAGCGATTTAGTCCGAAGTATCTAATTGCTTTATAATAGAAAGTTGTACTAACAAATACATTGTTTCATCTTTAACACATGGCAATTCCATATGGTAACCAATTGACAATTTTCAGAAATACAGGCGTGAATACATTGGTCAAGATACTGTTTACTCTGCAATATTTTATAGTTGTGCTCGTTATGTTAGTGAGTTGTGCTGATAACCCGACTACGCATTTTCATCTTCTAACATCCAGCAAAATCAATGCGTTAGAGAAAAATAAACAATTGTTTTCTACCAAAGCTATCGGCATTCGAGAAATCAAGCTCCCTGCATACCTGGATCGTCCACAAATTGTCACCCGTGCTGGTAAAAATGAGCTGGTGCTATCTTACTTGCATCAATGGGCTGAAGCCCTGTCACAGTCAGTTCCTAGAGTAATTGTTAAGGATCTACAAGCAAGAATACCAACTATAAATGTATTGAGCTATCCATGGTCGCACACAAGCAATCGTGATCTTGAAATCAGTATTCAAATCAATCAATTTGAAATTGTTGATCAACAACGCTGTGTGCTGGATGTGGATTGGTGGGTTTTTTCATCTGTTAATCAGTTAGTCCATATCGATCATTCTGTGATGACAGTTGCAATCAACAAAAAAGATTACGTTTCTTATGTTGCTGCACAGAGTGAGGCGCTGGAACAATTTAGCTCAGTGCTTGGAGTGAAAATATTAACAATCTTGGGCAATGAATAACTCGCGTATGCTTTTCCTTGTTTTGTGCAGATATTGCATGCTCGGCTTGCTATTGGAGTGGCGCAGGCGACCCTGTTTTAATGGATGTCAACACAAATACAGCTACCCGTGCTAGTTTGACTGCTAACCAGTCAACTATATATTGATGCAAGATTGGCTTTGCAAGAGAATATCGGTTTTCAAGTGATTGAAAAGTTGGCTGAATACTAGACTTGTCGCAAGACTGCTTGAATGGTATGCGCTTCAAGGTTGAATCCGCGAGATGATATCGTGCGATGAAATCAATATTTGCAGATAACAACAAAATAACAAGCAAATACTATTTTTGGTTTGTAATCGAGGTTTTTGACAATGATGATAGATTCACACTGCCACCTGGACAGAATTGATCTGGCTCCTTACCAGAATGATCTGGGGCAGTTTATGGATCACCTGAGTGATGAGCAGATTTCTCACTTATTGTGTGTTTCAATCGATCTGGATAGCTTGCCAGCGATGTGGTCACTGGTGAAGGATTTTAATAATATCTGCATTTCTGTTGGCGTACATCCGAATGTCAAACTAACAGTTGATCAGGAACCATCAGTTGATGATTTGATCAATATAGCCCAACACAAACGGGTGGTTGCAATTGGTGAGACCGGGCTGGACTATTTTCGCAGCGAAGGTGATTTAAGCTGGCAGCATCAGCGTATGCGCACGCATATCCAAGCCGCAAAGCAATTAAAATTGCCAATCATTATCCATACCCGCGAAGCCAAAGACGATACATTAAAACTATTGAGAGAAGAGGGCGCGGATGAAGTGGGTGGAGTGATTCATTGTTTTACTGAAGACTGGGAGATGGCATGCCAAGCCATGGATCTTGGTTTTTATATCTCATTCTCTGGAATTGTGACGTTTAAAAATGCTCTCAGTATTCAAGATGTTGCGAGCAGAATTGAAGATGAGAAGTTTTTCATTGAAACTGACTCCCCTTATTTGGCGCCGGTTCCTCATCGTGGCAAGCCGAATTATCCAAGCTACGTTAAACATGTTGCCGAAAAAATAGCTGAATTGCGGGATACCAGTGTGGAAAAGGTCTGCGAATCGAGCACCCGGAATTATCACAGACTATTTACAAAAGTATCCGAGTTTGCCGCTCAGGAATAATGAAAATTCTAGATAACATTGCAGTGGAGCCGTGACTGGCGACTGCTAACTGAGAAATTGTCAAATAATCAACGCTATTTTTGACCTGGAATCTTCCTGGATCATCTTCATTGCGTTGCCATTCGCTCTGATTCACGGTGATAATGTTATTGTCAGGCTTATGGTAATATTCACCTTGTAAAGTCCATCCATCAAGCGTAATAATCATCTCATACTCGAACTTCAGAATGAAGGAACCAAGGTTTCATAAGTCCTGACTGGTCGGTTCAGCCAACTGTATCTCATAATCGAGGGAGTAAGTGTATATGAGTGAATTTGATTTTTATGACAAGCCAGACCGTCCGTGGCCAAATCCTCGATTAACAAATGCCGCTATCGTTGGTGAAACCACAACCACAACTTCAAAGATTTGGATTCGTGCTTACAAACAGGGAAAATATTGTATTGTTTTATCACCCAAACCCATTACACAATTAGTAGATGCAAACCCTGTTGTTTCAGATGATCTGCAAAAACTGAATACACAGGAAAATGGAAAAGATGTGATGACAGACCTGATCGGTTGCAAAAAACTTGATCTTGGATATGCGACTGATTTAACAGGTACTGTCACTTTCGAAAATCTTCTCCCAGGGAACACCTATTACTATGCGTGTTTCTGTCCCGACGGTGGACGTAAAAGCCCATGGGAACTGAGCGGCAAGGCTTACCGTTTCAAAACTCAAAAAGAATCACCTGCTTCACTTGTTTTTGGCTTCTACAGCTGTCATATGCCTTACCCGTCGGGCGGCGGTGTTCGGAATATATCGCAATGGAAACGCATGGAAACAATTCTTGACGAGTCAGATGCGGCTTTCGCCATCGGTTGTGGCGACCAGGTTTACTCAGATGGGAACAAACATGTCAGTGTCTGGGCGTTTTTGAAAAAAATGAAAAGCAAGATGCTGAATCTGGATAAAGACGAACGCATTCGGGTTATGGTCTCATGGTATCGAGATATTTACCGGGGATACTGGGGACACAAGGAGGTTAAAGCATTTTTTGCACGATTTCCGCAATACATGATTTGGGACGATCACGAAATCATGGATGGCTGGGGATCATACACAAGTGATGAACTCGCCAGAGAACTGAATACCTGGTGGGAATGGGATAATGCAGATGCAAACCAGGAATTAGCATTTAACATGCGTGAGGCAGCTGAAATTGTTTACAAGGAATATCAGCATTCACACAATCCAGATACCCCCAACAAGCAGTATGACTATGGTTACATCACTGGTAATTGTGCCTTTTACATCATGGATATGCGTGGGCATCGGAATTACAATCGCAAGACAGCCAGCAAAATACTTGGTACAGCACAGATGAAGAGAATTCAATCGTGGCTGGCAACACCCGAGGTTGTCAATAGCAAAGCAGTTTACATTGTATCGCCGG
>DRLZ01000011.1 GCA_011322755.1 Crenotrichaceae bacterium | reverse complement strand
ACCCGTTGCTGCAACTGCTTCACGCACAGTATTGAAAACAGGTCGTTGCAAGTGTTGCTGCCCGCCTTTGCCCGGAGTAACACCACCAACGATATTCGTTCCATAGTTAATCATGTCCTCGGCATGAAAAGAGCCAATTTTTCCAGTAAACCCCTGGACAAGTACGCGACTATCCTGATTAATTACAATTGCCATTGATTGCCCCTTAGCCTGTGTGATGACGACTTGCTGCGACAGCTTTATTAGCCGCATCGGCCAAAGTTTCTGCAGTGATAATTGCGAGACCGCTATTCTCGATAATGCTTTTTCCTGCCTCTACATTTGTTCCGGCCAGACGAACCACAAGCGGCACTTTTAAATCCATATTCCTGACTGCTTGCACGACGCCTTCAGCAACCCAGTCACAACGATTGATACCTGCAAATATGTTGACCAGCATGGCTTTGACATTATCGTCAGCAAGCACCAATCGAAATGCTTCAGCCACTCTTTCAGGAGAAGCCCCCCCGCCGATATCAAGGAAATTCGCAGGCTCTCCGCCGGCATGTTGTATCATGTCCATGGTAGCCATTGCCAAACCCGCGCCATTAATCATGCACCCGATATCACCGTCCAGTCCAATATAGCTCAGTCCACGATCTGATGCGGCTGTTTCGCGTGAATCCTCCTGAGTTTTATCACGCAATGCCAGTATATCCGGATGACGAAATAATGCGTTATCGTCAAAACCCATCTTCGCATCCAGGGCAACAACTTTATTGGTTTTGGTAACAACCAGCGGATTGATTTCGACCATCACCGCATCATGATCCCGGAATGTTCGATAGGCTCCTTTGATCGTTTTCACCGCCTGACTCAATCCTTCGACTGGAATACCAAGAGCAAAAACCAGCTCTCTGGCTTGAAAATCAAGGAGTCCGACAGCCGGCTCAACATGCATCTTGATTATTGCTTCAGAGTGCTTGTCCGCCAGATCTTCAATATCCATTCCCCCTTCAGCAGATGCGACAAGAACAACTTCTTCATGGGCTCGATCCAAAAGTAAGCTGAAATACAATTCTTTCTGAATCTCGCAGCCTGCTTCAACATAAACCTGACTCACCAGTTTCCCTGTAGAACCAGTCTGATGCGTGATCATCATCTTGCCTAGCATTTCATCAGCTGCTACCCTGACTTCATCTGTCGAATGACAAACTTTAACACCACCAGCTTTACCACGAGCGCCGGAATGAATTTGTGCTTTGACAACCCAAACCGAGCCTCCGATTTCTGTGGCTTGATAAACTGCCTGCTCCGGGCTTTCCGCCAGTCCGCCAGACAATATTTTTACGCCTTCTTTTGCTAATAATTCTTTTGCTTGGTACTCGTGGATATCCACTCCATATCCTCTCTATTGTTCGATCATTGCAAACAGATGCATCAACAGAAGAGCTGAAAACAACAGGCTTCAGCTCTTCCGTGACTGAATTGCTTCAGCTACACTGACGATATTTTCTGCCATTCGGGCCGATGCGGCATCAATCATTCTGCCATCCAGAGCGGCTGCGCCTTTACCTGCTTTTGCAGCTTCATCAAGTGCCTGCAGAATTTGCCTGGCTTTATTGACTTCTTCTGGTTGAGGTGAAAACACTTCATGCGCCAGTGCAATTTGCGACGGATGAATTGCCCATTTACCTTCTATTCCTAACGCAGCCCCACGCTTTGCAGCAAGCAAATAGCCGTCAGGATCGTTAAAATCACCGAAAGGCCCATCAATCGCACGCAAACCATACGCCCTGCAAGCCACTGTCATTCTAGAAATTGCATAATGCCATTGATCACCTGGATAATCAGGATTCAGACCACCAATATTGACTGTTCTTGCCCGATTGCTTGCTGCATAATCAGCAACCCCGAAATGGAGTGCCTCAAGCCGCCCTCGCGATGCGGCAATTGATTCCACATTTGCCATTCCAATCGCCGTTTCAATCAAAGCTTCCAGACCTATTCGATGCTGAATGTGTTTCGCTTCTTCAATCTGACTCAGCATCGCATCAAGCATATACAAATCAGCAGCTACCCCGACTTTGGGTATTAATATCGTATCCAGATGTTGACCAGCCTGCTCGACAACATCGACAACATCCCGATACATATAATGTGTATCAATACTGTTAATACGAACTGAAACTGTGATTGCTTTCGCTTTCCAGTCGATCTCATTCAACGCCTCAATAATATTGATACGTGCTTGTCGTTTGTCATCGGGCGCAACAGCATCCTCCAGATCAAGAAATACAAAATCAACACCGCTATTTGCAGCTTTCTCAATCATCCCTGGATTAGAACCGGGAACTGCTAATTCACTCCGTTGCACACGCGGTTTTACTGTCTTATATTGTGTCAGACTCATACTTGCTTATTTCACACTAGGCTTGAAAAAAATAGAAAGGTTTTTGAGCACTCAAGTTATGTTTGACCACCGTTATTAAAACAGCTTCCAAAAACAGGTTGCTCATTGAAGCTAAACGCAGCAGATCATTCTCAACTTTGCGACATCAAAAGTCAAATAGACACATGCGTCCATCTCGACAGACTTACAACTGTAAAACGCAATAGATTCTGCTGAACCGAGCGCTAAATGACTCATTATTATTACAATATCCAGACAATTTGACCTCAAACAACTGACAATCAGAACGTGATTCTGGCTTATAACACTGGTAGTTTGATGCTCGCAAACAACGCCTGGACATCCTTTCTGTCATTGAATGTCATCGCAGTCTCCACTTGATCTCTTGTCAAATGAGGTGCAAACAATTCTATAAAATCATAGATATATCCACGTAGAAACTTATCCCGACGAAGGCCAATATAGGTTGTGCTTTTTCCGAATAAATGACTGGCATCAATTGCAACCAAATCATTATCAATTACTTCGTCATAAGCCATACGGGCAATGATGCCAACCCCAAGCTTCAAACGTACATAAGTTTTGATAACATCTGCATCCACCGCAGTTAACACAACTTTTGGCTTCAGATTTTTTTGTGAAAATGCTTCATCCAGATTTGAGCGGCCTGTAAAACCAAACACATAAGTTATTATTGGGTGT
>DRLZ01000010.1 GCA_011322755.1 Crenotrichaceae bacterium | reverse complement strand
CTCCCAACGATAAATCTATATGGTACATGTTACTCCTGAAGAAAGTTACGTCAGAACAATTATTCCTGGCTATCACTAGCGCTGTGATGATTTGGGGATGATCAATATTTGTCCCACAGAAAGCACGTCCTTATCAGACATCCGATTTGCTCTCATCATCTCGGACACTGTTACTTGATAACGTCTGGATAAGGTATACAACGTATCACCAGATTTAACACGGTGTTGTCTTTTAGCTACGCGCGGTATCTGTATTTTTTTTGTTAACTCAACTTTTCGCTGTGTTTTTAGTGATTGAATATCAGCCGGCTGCCCTTTTTTATTGACATTACTGACCGATGGTTTTGTTTCAGCTGCCTGCAGTGGTATTTGCTTCTGATGAACAGTTACTTTAAACAATTTAGACTGTTTGCGACTAACAGGATCCATGACTTGCACAGAATAATTACCCGGTTTCACCTGCGTTTTATAATTCCACTTGCCTGCCTGCGTCACTTTAATAGCTCCAACTGACTGCCCATTCAATAAGAGCAGAATACTGCTACCTGGTGCAGCACTACCACTGAGCTGTAACAGCTCTTCTGAATTGGACTGAAAAGGTGTGATTGCAGGTGCAATCGTTGCTTGCCCTGGCTGCTGTTTTTGAATAATGGGAGCTGGCGGTTTAACAATAACTGGTCTGTGTAGCTTACCTGCTTGTTGCTGAAAACGCGTGTTTTGAGAACTGGATCTAGTGTGTTGTGTTGCGATCTCCCGGATATCTCTGGGAGTAGAAGCAACTCTTTTCTCATGATGGGCAGTGCTTGTTCGCAAATTATCTGGAACATGCTGTTTGTGATTGGGATTTGGAATTTCAGGCTTTACGACAAGTCGTTGATTCTGGTAAGAGCTGTGATTCCTCATTTTCTTTTGTGTTACTGGCTCTACGTGTACTTGTTGCAATGGTTTCAATTGTGGATTTGCAGTCGCTAATAAATTCGACTGCGATTTCCTGGTTTTTAGCGGTTCTCTTTCACTGTCCCATAACTTCGATTGATATGGCTGAACAATGACTGCTGCAGGATCCACAACTTCCTGTGTGTTTGTGCTCTTAAAAAACGAGTACCACAGAAACCAGCCCGTCAATAAGAATACGGCGATTGTTGCTATCATCTCTTCTGCAGTTAATCGTGAATTCTTGTAATCATTATCCATATTTCAAATCCAGTGTTTATTGACTTGACGAGCCTGCCCGTACGCCGTTCTGCTAGAGCCTACGGACAGTTAGCGAATGTCGTTTATGAATTTTACTTTAATGTAGTTTTAGCGTGAATGGCGCAACTGACTTAACCAGTATTCCATTTGCTTACCTGCCGCTTCACGTCCGCCAAGACCAAAAGCAAGCGCCACTGCGACAGCAATTGCACCCAGTGTTAATCCAAATGCCATATTGACAATGTCATCTGCAATACCCATAGAACGCAAGCCCATCGCTGTTACCAACCCAAGAATACCTAACCGGGCAATACTCGCCATGGCTTTTTTACCTTCTCCGCCAACATTGATAATGGCTTTGTATGCAAGATTTGCCAGCCAGAAACCAGTGATCAGAATCACTGATCCGAGCAAAATCTGACCAGTAAACTGAATAAACATCGCCATAAGATCCTGTATTTGGGCAAATCCAAGCTTACCGGCGGCCTCCACGCTGGCAAATAACATGGCATAAAACATGATAACCTTTGCTACAACTGATGATGGTGTCACTGATTCTGCCATCGCCGTAAAACCCATTTTCTGCGGCAATGCATTAAACCCAAGCCCATCCAGTAATTGCGACACAATGGATGCGGCAAAGCGCGCAACAAAATAAGTCACCGCAAGAATAGCTGCAGCTGCAAGAATATTCGGTATCGCAGCCATCATGATTCCCAGCATTTCTGTCGCAGGTCTGGAGATCGCGTCAATACCTAAGGCGTTTAAAGCCGCGATCAAAGATGGAACAAATACAAATACGAAGACAAGCGTACCAATTAATGAAGATGCTTTAGTGGTACTGGCAATCCCCATTTTAGTGCCAACTCGATCAACCCCTGCTGCTGCAAGCAGATTTACAGTCAGGTCTCTGAGGATTTTCGCAACCAGCCAGCCGACGAAACCGATGACACCGGCAGCAAAAATATTCGGAAGCATTTGCAGAATCTTATTAATCATGTCCTGCACTGGACCAAGCAAGCCTTGTAACTGAAAAGCACCTAATATAGCCGGCAGAAAAAGCAGAATAATCAGCCAATAGAAAATATTGCCAATATTACTGCTCACAGGCGCCATACCCGCTTCCAGAGTTAGTTTTTCGTCAAGACGAGTGGAACCAAGACCTCTCGTTGTTACTGTTTTAACAAGTGTTGCGACCAGCCAGGCAACCAGAGTAAGAATACCTCCAGAAACCAGCTTGGGAAGGTAGTTAAAAACCTGGGTCACCAGGGCATTGAGTGGTTGAGATACTTGCTGCAGATCCAGAGTGTTAAACACAGCAATCAATGTAATAAGAATAACCAGCCAATAGGCTAACTTGGCGACGAAACTTTCAATATCAAAAGCAGAATCTGTCG
>DRLZ01000009.1 GCA_011322755.1 Crenotrichaceae bacterium | reverse complement strand
TGAATAGAATGTCTGAGATGGAAGTTTGTGAAGCAAAAGATGGCCAGAAAATTTTACATGGCCATGTTTATATTGCTCCTGGGGATCGTCATTTACTTGTTGTGCCTGATGGTGATGGGTATATTTGCCAATTAAGTGATGGGGTGCGTGTCAATCGTCATCGTCCCGCTGTTGATGTCATGTTTCGATCTGTTGCGCAAAATGTCAATGCTCATACAGTTGGGGTGATTCTTACGGGAATGGGCGCGGATGGTGCGGAGGGCTTGAAGGAGCTGCATGATACGGGAGCATTTACAGTGGCGCAGGATGAGGAGACTAGCGTAGTTTGGGGAATGCCCGGGGCATCAGTTAAGCTCGGAGTGGTTGACAGAATCTTGCCACTAAGTAAAGTAGCGAATGAAGTTTTAAAGCATATTAATAGCCCTTGTTTGGCAGGTTAATCAATATTCAGGGACTTCTTAAGAATATATTAATATAAACCGATAATAATCAGGCACAATTAAATTATGAAAAGCGGGTTGAAAAAGTGTATGCTTTCCCGGCAGTTGGCTGCTGGTAAAGCCAAAATGGATAGGACTATCTGAGTTTGGGAGCAACGATATGTCAGTTAAAGCAAATGTACGGAATGATGAAGAAACAATCGAGATTGAGGTCAGTGGAAGATTCGACTTTAATGTGCATCGTGAGTTTCGCGAGGCTTACGAAAATATAGATCAAAAAATAGAACATCCTAAATATATTATTAATCTGGGCGGTACCGATTATATGGATAGTTCCGCATTAGGTATGTTGTTGCTACTGCGTGAATATGCAGGCGGCAATGGAGCCAATATCGCAATTACCAAGTGTCGTGAAGAGATTAAAGAGATTTTGAATATCTCTAATTTTCATCTGTTATTTAATGTGGAGTCCGTCACGCATTAAAGTTCTTTTTGGGCTTCCATAAAAAAATGATCTGCCAAGATGGCGCTTCGCTAAAGTTGTTGATTGCTGATGATGATCGGGTCAATTGCAGGGTACTGAAAGGTATTTTGCTGAAAGACGGCTATCAGGTTGTTGTGGCTGAAAATGGTTTCGATGCGGTCGCTCTTTTTGAAAAAGAGAAGCCTGATATGGTGTTGCTGGATGTTATGATGCCTGTTATGAATGGCTATGAGGCAGCACGGGAGATAAAGTCACGCTGCAGCGATCATTTTGTTCCTGTGATATTCCTGACAGCATTGACTGACAAGCATGCGCTGAGTGCTTGTATTGAAGCGGGTGGTGATGATTTTCTGACCAAGCCTTATCATCGCACTATTTTGAAAGCAAAGATTGATGCCATGGAGCGTATTCGCCAGCTCTATGATAAGTTACAGCGGCAAAAATATACGTTAGAGTCCTATCATGCAGAAATGCAGCGTGAGATGGAGGTGGCAAGACATATTTTTGGCAGCATTACTCAGGCAGGTGAAGCACTTCCCGATTGTGTTAAAAGCTGGACTGCACCCGCTTCGGTACTCAATGGCGATCTATTAATCAGTGGGCGTAATCCATTAAATAATCTGTACCTGATGTTAGGGGATTTTACCGGTCATGGCTTGCCAGCCGCTGTTTGTGCAATGCCTGCTGCAGATGTTTTCTATACAATGACAACCAAGGGTTATCCTGTTAGTGATATTGTTTATGAGCTGAATAAAAAGTTAAATACAGTGCTGCCTACCGGCCTGTTTTGTGCGGGGTGTTTAATGGAAGTAGATTTGGCTCAAGGTAAAATCAGTCTGTGGAATGGTGGGTTGCCAGAGGTTGTTGTGATTGGTTCAGATGGCCTTATTCATGATCTATTGCCTTCTAAGGCTGTTCCGTTAGGTGTTGTTTCTGACGCTGGGCGGCACCACGGTATGACCGATATTGATATTGAGCCCGGTATGCGGCTGTTTTTTTATACCGATGGCTTGATTGAATCAGAAAACAGCCAGGGTGAAATGTATCGCAAGGTACGTTTGCATGAGTTGTTTGACGGGAAAACTGAGCAAACAGAACTGTTTGATAAAATTCTTGATGATCTAAAACAGTTCAGAGGTGAAACCTGTCAATCAGATGATATTACACTGGTCGAGCTTGATTGTGATCAACTGATTTCATCAATGTCTGTTGATAATATGCCGGTTTATAGCTGTCTTGAAGCCCCTGATTGCTGGAGTGCCGAGCAGTTTATTTCGGGAGTATCTCTCAAGGCAGCAGATCCTATTCATGTGTTTATAAGAATGCTGGAGCAGCACAATATTCCCGAAATGCATCGTTCACGTATTTGTACCGTCTTGTCAGAGCTGATATCCAACTCTATTGAACATGGCCTTCTCAAACTGGATTCAAATATTAAAAATACAGCGGATGGTTTTTCAACTTATTACAATATGAGGGAAAAAGCTCTTGAGGTATTGGAACGCGGCTGGATTCGGGTTAAGCTTTTTTGTCGGCCCACTTCTGATGGATGGTCACTTTCAATTCATGTAGAAGATAATGGCGAAGGTTTCGATGCAAAAAATTACTTGGCCAATATGGTTGAAGTTGAGAGTTTGACTGGACGAGGTGTCGCATTAATAAGGTCATTTTGTAGCGAGTTCTCTTACAATAAAACTGGAAATATTGCCCGTGCAGTTTACTGTTGGAAATAAAAAGGGGTCAGTACCTTTTCAAATATGTATGGTGGCAAATTTATGGTTGTAGATGGATTTTAAAGGGTACTGACCCCTTTTTATCTGGGTTAGCTCATGCAGTATCAAAATATAAAAGTTTTACTCATCAATGCCGACCCTGGCATACGGTTTGAAATTGTCAGCTATCTTCGTCAAGCGGGTTATCCACAGGTCCTGGAGGCTGGAGATGGTCGATCTGCACTGCGTTTGTTACATGAAAACTCATTTGATCTGATTATTACTGATATAAACGTTCCTCATATCGATGGTTGGCGTCTGGCTCGTATTGTGCGCTCAGGTGTTTTTAATACTTCAAGAAAAACACCCATTATTGTGGTGGCACAAACCAATAACAGACATATCGCTAAAATTACTGCATTTGACTATGGAGTTAATTGCTTTTTACGATATCCTC
>DRLZ01000008.1 GCA_011322755.1 Crenotrichaceae bacterium | reverse complement strand
GCCTTGGAATCACTTCAAACGCTCCAGGTCAAGCCTGATATTATTGCGGCATTTTTGTTTGATGAAAATGGTGATTTGTTTGCAGAATATCACCCGCCAGATGCTAAGAAGCTTATTCATTACGAATCAGTTTCTGAAACGCGTCAAGATGATATTGTTTTGGGTTGGAGGCAAATTTTGAGTCGTGACTTTTGGGAGATCAAACCGTTGCAGGTGACACGGCCAGTTGTTTATAAAGGTGATTTTCTTGGCAGTGTCACACTTATCGATAATTTGAATGTCTTGAATCGAGCGCTTGATAGTTATTTGTTTACATTACTTTGCGTGATACTCGGGTCAGTAATCCTGGCATACTTGCTTTCCAGGGTGTTGCAACGGATTATCTCAGCGCCAATTTTTAATTTAATTTCACAAGTTAAGCGCATTGCTAACGAGAGAGACTACTCAATTCGTGCAGAAAAAACCAGTCATGATGAAATAGGTATACTAATCGACGGTTTCAACCATATGATTGCTCAGATACAAGCTGGGGAAACAGAGCTGGAACAGTACAATACAACGCTTGAACAGCGTGTGCATCTTAGAACAGTTGAGTTGGAACGCACTAGAAATGAAGCGTTACTACTGGCAGAACAGGCGCAGCAGGCAAATCAGGCCAAATCACAGTTTCTTGCAAATATGAGTCATGAGATCCGTACACCAATGAATGGTGTGCTGGGGATGACTGAATTGTTATTAGGCACAGAGCTATCGGCACAACAACGAAAACTTGCTAATACAACCTATCGATCCGCAGAAGGCTTGTTGTTAATTATCAACGATATACTTGACTATTCAAAAATAGAAGCCGGCAAACTGGAACTTGAGAACATCGACTTTGATTTAATCGAGTGCATTGAGGATGTGACGGAAACATTGGCTGAAAGTGCCCAGAAGAAGGGGCTTGAATTGATTGTTGATATTCAACTGAACCAGTATTCCAGTGCACATAGTGATCCTGCCAGATTACGCCAGGTATTATTTAATCTGCTTGGAAATGCAATAAAGTTTACCAATCAAGGTGAAATATACGTCACAGTCAGTGCCGAGTCTTTGTCAGAAAATGAAGCTAAAATTCATTTCCAGATTGCGGATACCGGGGTTGGTATTGAATCTCAATATAAGGATAGATTATTTGAGGTATTCACCCAGGCAGATGGTGATACAACCCGAAAATATGGAGGAACAGGACTAGGGCTTTCTATTTCCAAACAGCTTGTGGATTTAATGGGCGGTACCATTGGTTTTTCGAGTGAGCAGGGTAAAGGATCTGTTTTCTGGTTTGAAATACCGATGCACGTTTCTTTAGCCAAGATGCCTCATACTTGCAGTCACTCACTTCAAGACAGCAAAATTCTCCTGGTTGATGATAATGCGAATCAACGGGCGTTACTCAGTACTCAATTATCAGCATGTGAAGTTGTTGTCACTCAGGCTGAGAATGGACGACATGCATTAGAATTAATGAAAACAGCACAGCATGATCAGGTCACTTTTGACATGGTGATTATTGACTTGCATATGCCTGGAATGAGCGGGCTTGAGCTGGCAAAGGCGATTAATGATGAGAAATCCAGTCCAAAACCTCAACTCATTATGTTGAATACAGTCAATGAGTCGATATCAGCTGAACAGGGTAAGGATTGCGGGGTTGTTGCGCAGATTGTCAAACCGGTTCGGCAATTTGTTTTGATTGATACACTAAATAATCTTGTGTCAGGTAGTCACTCAGTTTTTCAAACAGGCATTTTGAATACGGATCAGCAATCTGGACAAACAGAACAAAAGCAGAATTTTCAGGCAGATATTCTTATTGTTGAAGATCACATTGTTAATCAGCGTTTGGCACAACATATGCTGAAAGATCTTGGTTGTAGAGTAGATACAGCTGACAATGGTCAACAAGCAGTGTTTGCAGTCGAAAATAAGTGTTATGACCTGATACTGATGGATTGTCAGATGCCGGTATTGGATGGTTATCAGGCGACACAGCAGATTCGGGCTCACGAAGCAAAAAATATTCAATTACGACCAGAAACAGCGCAGATCCCTATTATTGCATTGACTGCGAATGCATTGAGTCATGACCGTACAAAATGTCTTGATGCTGGTATGAGTGATTACTTGTCCAAGCCTTTCAGAAAGCATCAATTACAGAAAATGCTATGTCAATGGATTCCACACAGGCTGGTTACCAATGATCATCAGAGGCCGGATAGTGAAATTCAGGCTGCTGAGAATATCGGATCAAATCTACCTGCTACACTTGATGAACAGATACATCAAAAATCTACATGTCAACTCTCGCAACCACTTGATAACGATGTTATTAATGAGATCAAGTCAATGATGGATGATAGTGACGATGATTTTTTTAACGAGTTGAAAAATTGTTTTATACGAGATTTTACACAGGGTCTGGAAGCGTTGGAACTGGCTTATCAACGTGATGATGCAGAGTCAGTTCGCACCACTGCACATGGTATGAAGTCAACCAGTGGTAATTTAGGTGCTTTTCAACTTTCAGCATTGTGTTATCGAATTGAAAAAATGGGTAAGCAGCAGATTCTTGAGAAGGTTGGATCTTTGATCGAGCAAATGAAATCAGAATATTCTCGTGTCACGATGGCATTGGAGCAAGAAGTTAGCAAAACGTAGGAAAATAGAATGGTCGCTACACTAAAATCTCAAAAAAAACCTGTGGTGTTATGGATTGATGATAACTCATCTCTCAGAAAACTTGCACAGCGCGCTTTAACCAGAACCGGGTTTGACTGTGTTACAGCCAGTTCTGGTGCAGATGCAATTAGCATACTGGATCATATTGAGCCAGATTTAATATTAATGGATATTGAAATGCCTGGAATGAATGGATTTGAGACATGTGCGGCAATCAAGGCAATTCGTAAACAGATTGGCCGGCCTCACATACCCATTTTAATGGTATCTGGTCATGATGATCTTGAGTTTCTGGATCAAGCTTATGGTCTGGGAATTCTTGATATTGTACTTAAACCAATTAACTGGAAAATGTTGGTTTACCGTATTCGGTACATACTGAGTAATAGCGATGATTCGGAAGCAAATCAGACATAATGGCAATCACGATAATACTCAGCTTGTGAGCGAAGAAACTCCAGGCAAAAGTAGCCCCTTGGTGTTGTGGATAGATGATGATTTATCACTACTGATGCTTGCTGATCGAGCGCTCAACAAATCTGGTTTTGAGTGTGTAACAGCATTATCTGGCTCTGAAGCAATTGGTTTGCTTGACAGAATAAAACCGGACATTATTTTGCTGGATGTTGAAATGGCCGATATGGATGGAATCGAAACATGTAGGCATCTGCGTAATCATGCTAATTGTCTGCACACCCCTATTTTAATGGTGACTGGTCATGATGATCTTGGTTCAATTAATCAGGCATATAATGCAGGTGCTACTGATATTTTGGTAAAGCCAATAAACTGGAAACTACTCGTCTATCGCATTCAATATTTGCTTCAAACCTCTCATGCCGTAGATGTACTCAGTATTAACAAATCAAGATTGCGTAACGCGCACAAAATGATAAGAGATACTAAAGTACTGCTGTAATGGAAGGTCGTCAGAGATAAAGTTGTATTAAAAAGGTGCAAGGTATTGTTTGTTTTAGGAATTAATATTGGGTATTAACTATAATGAAAGATAAAAACCCCTTAATCCTATGGGTGGATGATGATTTTTCGCTTCGAATTCTAGCAGAACGAGTATTGATGAAAGCCGGTTATGATTGTGTGACAGCAGGCTCGGGAGAAGAGGCACTTGCAATACTGAAAAAACTAAAACCCGAGCTTATCATCCTGGATGTTGAGATGCCCGGTATGAACGGATTTGAAACTTGCATTGCAATTAGAAAATATACATCAAGCTATAAAATTCCTGTTTTAACGGTGACTTGTCATGATGACTTTGATTCGATCGCGTATGCGTATGATGCTGGCGCGACTGATTTTATGACCAAGCCACTGAACTGGAAACTACTTGTTTACCGTATTCAATACATGTTACGAAGTGACAGGGTGCTAAACAATCTTATGCAATGCAAATCAAGATTACGGAATGTGCAAACAATTGCCCAATTAGGAACCTGGGAGTGGAATAACAAAACGGGGCAAATTTATATTTCGCCAGAGGTATGTCAATTATTTGGCTGGCCAGATCAGCAAGTGATTACATGTCAACAGTTTCTGGATAGTTTCCACCCTGATGACAAGGAAGATTTTGTGAATTTAATCAAATCAGTTGGAGATGCTAAGCAATTCCAGTTCACCCCGTTTAAAATAGCGCACAGAATCATCCATACAGACGGAAAAGAGCGTTACGTGGTTCACCATGGTGAAGTCGCATGCAATGGAACGTGTCAGCCCGATTGGGTGACGGGAGCAGTACAGACTATTGGTGTAGATCAATGGAATAAGCAACAACTCGAGTCTGAGCGAGAGTCTGCATGATCTTGCGGTTGAAGCTATCCCGAGTGATAGTAATCCGTTGCGTGACAGCGCAAAATATAACTCATCTGGTTGTGAGATACACCGGAATATGCGGTTAATCAAGGAACTGATATCAACAGCTAACACACGTGTGGCTGAGTTTTCTGTTGACCCGGATGAAACAGGACAATGGCATTATCATTCTGATGTGATTGAATTTTGTTATTGTCTGGAAGGTGTTATTCGCATTGACCAAAAAAACACAGCATCAATGACTCTGCATCCTGGCGAGAAACTCGAAATTGCTATCGGTAATGTACATCGCGTTTGTAGTATTGGAACACAATGCGGTCGCTATCTTGTTGTCCAGGGTCCTGGTGTTTACGACTTTGTGCAGGTGTAAATCAGACATTATTGTTTCTGGGCAGCTTTAATCGACAAATCCACCGGCTGCGGGCTCAAATCAGTTTATGGGCTAACGTTTCGATGAACTGACACCAGGTTGAAAACGAGGAGGAGTTGTTATTGATTGACAACTATTCCAAAATTAGCCCTTTCCTTAAATTATCTTAAAGCATTCGCGATTCCGGGTACTTAACAACCCGATATTCGGGAATTATTCATACAATAACAACGATACACTTTTATTCTCCGATATGAGTGGAAGAAGGCAAGTAGCCTATTTTAGTCTATCCACTGTTTGCGAGGTTATGTTGTTGTCAGTTTTGGATTCATGACCTCGTTTTTTTTGATTGATTTCTGGGCGTCTCTTCTGTCTAATCTTAATAATCACTGGTAATGATGTGACTCGATTGCCAGTTAGCTATTATGCTACGTGTTGTTAAACATGGATAGCATCTATAGCAGCGTGTATTTACTGTCAGGATTCGATTGCAGAGGATGGTCTCCCTTAACATAGGCCGATGTATGACGAGAGATGGCAATGTCTGAGTATGAGCTTG
>DRLZ01000007.1 GCA_011322755.1 Crenotrichaceae bacterium | reverse complement strand
GAGAGAGAGATGAACAAAAAAATCAATTTGATAATTGTATTAGTTTTCGCAACATTAGCGTTTAACGCCAACGCCAGTAGTGTCAATAAAATAGCCAACAAGAACGTTGCCAACTGGAATTACGCACTGAAAAGCGGACATATTGATGCAATTATGAGATTTTATGCACAAAATGCGATGTTAGTGCAATCAAATGGAAACATTTATGGTGATTCTGGTAAGATAAGAGCCTTCTGGAAAAATATTGTAAGAAATCCAGGCGCTTACGAATTCAACCTGACAGAAGCACATCGGGATGGCGACAGTATCGTATTAACAGCAAAACTTGCCTCAGTTGCATCAAAGCGGAACACAAATCGCTATCATCTAAACACTGTTTACAACGGCACAATCCAGCATGTACTGAAAGATCAGGGCAACGGGAACTGGAAAACAGTTGTACAGCAATGGAATTAAAAGCCAGACCTATAGCATAATATTGAAGCCCGGCATGGCAATAAGTGTCAGAGCAAGACCATTCAATCTTAGCCAGCGACAGATGATGTGTACTTCTACGCATCATCTGACACTCCTGATCTTGAATCAAAATCTGTAGAACTTACTCCATCTTCAAATACGAATTGTTATTTTCCTGATCATTCGTTACAAGATCCCTTTGTATAATCAGCCGCCAGGACTATACTTACATATGATCACATTAAGTAGCTTGAAACCAGGGGATAAAGAATGGAAACAATCAGCATTGTATTGCCGTGCTTAAATGAGGCTCAGAATTTAACAAAATTACTGCCAAAATTAACTGCAGCCTATCCCGATGCTGAACTTATTGTTGTAAACGATGGCTCTGATGACAACTCTGTTCAGGTCGCTACTGAGCTTGGAGCCAAAGTGGTTAGTCATGCTTACCGAATGGGAAATGGCGCAGCCATTAAAACCGGCGCTCGGCACGCAACAGGCAGCATCACGATTTTTATGGATGCAGATGGTCAGCATGACCCGATTGATATTGCTCGCTTGATCGCTAAACTCGAAGATGGTTATGAAATGGCTGTCGGCGCACGCCGGGTTGGCACTCAAGCATCTTTCTTACGCAGAGTTGCCAACGCATTCTACAATCGACTTGCTACCTATATGGTTGGACATCAAATCGATGATTTAACATCTGGTTTTCGTGCAGTACGAACACGTCATTTTCGTAAGTTCCTGTATTTACTACCAAATGGTTTTTCATATCCAACCACAAGCACAATGGCATTTTTCAGGGCTGGTTTTCCAGTCGCATATGTGCCAATCAATGCAGGTATTCGCGAAGGTAAGAGTAAAATCAAATTACTTCGGGATGGAACGCGCTTTTTTATTATTATTCTAAAAATTGGCTCGCTCTTCTCACCCATGAAACTGTTCTTACCATTAAGCTTTATCCAGTTTGTCTTAGGGTGCTGGTTTTATCTTTACACGTACATCACTGCGCAACATTTTTCCAATGTCAGTATCATTTTATTTCTGGCTTCAATTACGACATTCCTGATTGGTATCTTGTCAGAGCAAATCTCTTCTCTACACTATCGCGGTGTTGAAGAAGACCGGCGCAAACTGATGCGTTCATCCAACCAGACCACCTCCAACACGATGATAGAAAACGACAGACGCAAGACTGGCTAACGAACGTCTTCATTTGACAATAACTCATCACAGCAAGCTAACGGCATATTTGTGAATGAAATGTGAGAAAATCACTGATATCCAGAGCGATTGCCCCGTGTAACCGTGTCACACGGGGGTAAGGTCTAGATCTTCATTTTTCCAGCGACAACGTGTTGTTGTGTAGAGCAGACTGAATCTGAAAAACACTCTTAAACTTGATACTGCTGATACTGCTGATACTGCTTTGATATCAGTAGATACTTTTCTCAGTTAGAACATCAGGATAAAACAGTGACTCGTTGTTAACTCTAAATTCTGCAATACGTAATTGACCAGCCCGACTTGTTAAAAATTCAATATATTGTTTTGCTAAACTGAAACTCACATGCGGATGTTTTTCAGGATTGACAGCAATGGCATGGTACGGGTTTTGTAGCGGCGGATCCCCCTGAAAAAGAATATCCAAATCAATCTTATCCTTAAATGCCAAATAAGTTCCACGATCAGCCAATGTGTAAGCGCGCTTTTCATTTGCCATAATGATGACTGCTCCCATTCCTTGCCCAGCAGAAATATACCAACCACCATGAGGCTTCATTGCAATTGTTTCCCAGAATATTTTTTCCTTTTTATGCGTACCTGAGTCATCACCTCGTGATATAAATTGTTTTTTTGATACAGCAATTCGTTTCATAGCCTGAAAAACACTTTTAGCTGTACGAATACGTGCCGGATCATCTACCGGACCAATCATCACAAAATCATTGTGCATCACCGCATGGCGTAAAACACCATGCCCACTCTCCACAAACTGTTTTTCTGCTCGAGGGGCATGCACGAGCACCACATCAACATCACCGTTTTCACCAAGTTTCAAGGCTTTTCCGGTACCAACCGCAATCACATCAATTTTAATCCCCGTGGTTTCTTCAAATAGAGGATGCAACCAAGCTAGAAGCCCTGAATTGTCGGTACTTGTTGTGGTTGCCAATCGTAATCTTGCAATATCAGCCTGGGCAGGTAATGCCACAGAGAAAAGCAGCAACAAGCCTGATAATGCCCTGAAAACAGAAGCCATCCTCAAAAACCCTGTATTTTATTTGCCTTGTTTTGGACTCGGGTATTATGTGTCTGATTTTTTTTAGTCACAGGTGTCTTGATTTCCTCAATAACTTTGGTAATCATTGCTTCCCACGATGCATATTGTGTATATTTAGGGTCATTAGCTTGCTGGCGTTCAGCAAAATAGAGCTTTGCCATCTCAATCACTTCTTCCGGCGTTTTTCCTTTGACTAACGCTCTGAATGCCTGATCATCATTGTTGCTTTTTTGTTTGAGGGACCAAAAAGCAACTTCAAACTCTACACCCTCTTTAAACCCCATGCGCTGTTTTATCCGCATGAATGACCGCATCATGGTTTTTTGCCCACTTGCCTGAATCTTACGGGGTTGTTCACATCCGCTGAAGGAAAAAAGCAGACTAAACAGAATGCTTATGTATAATACGGTTTTCATTGGAGAATCCTCTCTGTACGATAATCTGTGTTTGTAAGGCAGATGCGTTTCTCTACATTCTCTACCAGGAGCCATTCACTTAACTCAAGTAATATTTAGCGCATATTCTTCTAGTTCAAAGGGTTATTCCTTGATCATAAACCCCTACGATACGCGCCATTGTATCGAGTATTGCATATCATTTCGAGGCAAAAATAAACGATGCTTGAATTTATCCAGCAACTTAAATCCAGCTACGAACGTGTCGCCTTGCATTGCAAAGATGCAGATCTACGCCAAACTCTGGAACTACGCCTTGCATCACTGCATATTGCAGAAGCAGCCTTGCAGAAGCTGGTTCTATGTAGCAAGTTAAAGAATGCACCCGTTCATTTCAGCATACTCGGGCCAACTCAGGCCGGAAAAAGCACAACAGTCAATCTGTTATTACAAAAAAATCAGGCAGGTGTCAGTCCACTTGCAGGATATACAGTGCATCCACAAGGGTTTGGGCTCAATGTTGCAGAGCAGGAACTTGATTGGCTTCAAAGCTATTTTGAAGGTTTTGCGCGAAGCGATTCCGGCATACGCGGTGAACCAGGTGATAAAAGTTATGCCGTTTCCTGTATCCAGACAGACTCTGACCATCCTTTAAACCATTCAGTGATCTGGGATACACCAGATTTTGACTCCTTGGGCGCAGCGCTCTATCAGGAAGGTGTATTAAAAACAGCCGTTCTTGGTGAAGTCATACTGCTGGTGCTGAGTAAAGACAAGTATGCAGACCAATCAGTCTGGGATATATTACGCCTGCTTGAGCCATTGGCATGCCCAACTGTTATCTGCCTGAATAAAATATCACCTGAAGCTGAAGAAGTACTGGTTCGATCGCTACAAAGTAAATGGCGTGATGTCCGTAATGATCAACCTCAGGCTATCTTGACATTTCCCTATATAAAAACTGGGCTTACAACAGAAAATGTTAAAACCGAACTCTCAAGTCTTTATAAAGCGTTACAAAAAGCTGCGACCAAACGCGATGTAAAAAAACAGCAAAAGAACACACTTGGATTTATTCGTACGCACATGGATGCCTGGCTTGAGCCAGTCATTGCTGAACATCAAGCACGCGAACACTGGCAGCAACTGCTGCATGAAAAAGCTGACGAGGCATTATTAATCTATCATCGTGATTATTTAAATCACCCACAACATTACGAAACGTTTAATAAAGCGCTGGCAGAGCTGCTCACACTACTGGAATTACCAGGTGTTGCGAAAGCGCTCGCTGGCTTAAGAAAGATTGTGACCTGGCCTATGCGTCAGCTCTTTCGAATCGGCAAACACAGCCTTTCAGGTAATGAAGATGTAGACAGTCTGGAAACTCGCATTCTTGGACAAGTTTCTGATCATTTTTTTATTCAGCTTGGGGAGTCACTGCTTCAACAAGCCGAACAGGATCCCCAGCATGCTGAGTGGTGGCGAAACTTGAGTCAACAGCTAAGGCAGAACAGAGAGCAGGTAGATATTCGTTTTTCCCAGGCTGTTCGTGACTACCATACATCATTTCAGGAAGATATACATCGAACTGCTTACAACCTTTACAACAAACTCCAGGAACATCCAGCAACACTAAACAGCTTACGGACTACGCGGGTAGCAACGGATGCAGCTGCTTTAGCGCTGGCGTTACATACAGGAGGAATTGGTGTGCAAGACTTTGTGATTGCTCCAGCTGTACTCTCAATCACCTCAATGATGACCGAAGGTGCTTTAGGTCGACATATGAGTAGTCTGGCAAACAAGCTCAAAAAAACCCAGCGGGAGACTGTAAAAGAATCGCTATTTGATGGTTTGCTTATTGCGCAATTACTCGACCTGCCGGATCAGCAGAGTCAAGACAATCAATTTAATATTTCAGCAGATGCTGTAAAAAACATACAAAACAAGTTAGGTAACTCTCGATATGGCTTACAACTTTTCTGAGCTGCTATCCAAAACACAAGAGTGGATGCAAGAGGCCGCTACGCACGGCTGGCTATCAGCATCCGAAGCCGCTGACTTGCAGCTATTGGCAAACAACGAATCACATCAGGTATTTGATGGAGAACAGGGAAAACCACTCGTTGTAGCTTTCTTTGGTGGAACGGGCGTAGGTAAAAGCAGTTTACTCAACCGTCTTGCAGGAGAAGATGTTGCCAGAACAGGAGTCGAGCGCCCTACATCACGCGAAGTTACCCTGTACATCCATGACAAAATTAAACTTGGCAACCTTCCGAGTGAATTACCTGTTGAGCAAATCAAGGTAGCACGTCACCATGATCAAGACTGGGAAAATGTTGCCTGGATAGATATGCCTGACATCGACAGCGTAGAACAGAACAACCGGCACCTTGTCGAGCAATGGTTACCGCATATTGACTTGCTGATCTATGTTGTTAGCCCTGAACGCTATCGGGATGAACGTGGCTGGCGTTTTCTGCAATCACAAGGCGCTGGACATGGCTGGATTTTTGTCATGAATCAATGGGACCGTGGAGACCCAAGCCAGATTGATGATTTACGCACGTTGCTTGCAAAATCTGGCTTTGCAGACCCTGTATTGTTCAGAACAATCTGCAAACAGCCAATCCCGGATGACATCAATGACGACTTTGAGCAACTGGTGAATAGTATCCAGGCTCTGGCTAACCGACATACGCTTGCACACCTCGAAGCACGCAATATCCAGGTACGCCAGCAAGAACTTAAAAATACGATTATCGATGCACTATCACGTATGGGGCAATCTGTCTCTACAGAGCAATTGCTCGCGCACTGGAAACATGACTGGCAGACTACTTCAGAGGTTCTGGAAAAAGGTCTGCAATGGCCTGCTAAATATGTGGCTCAAACTTTTGTTGGCCGCTACAAAGGGATTCCCATGCTGGCTCGCTTGCCTTACCAGAGCGGTGAAAGCAACGAAGATCATGAGTCAACGCAAGTTCCCACCTTGTGGGATGCCTGGGCACAAACACGGTTTGAAGATGTGGTTGATCTAATCACACTGGAAGCTGATCATATCGGCCTTCCTGCAGAACCCTATCGACAAGCGCTTGTGCCGGTTGTTGATGGCGCAAGAAAATCGATACTGTCTCAGACGCAACAATCACTCCGGCATGCTCTGGTAAAACCTGGAAATCTTTTTCAACGCATCTTCATGCCACTCTTTAAGGCATTGTCAGTGATCCTTCCGCTTGCGGCTGCAAGCTGGGTTGGTTATCGAGTCGTGGATTTGTATTACAAGAATGGCTCAGGTGAATTACCCTATCTGGGTATCGATTTTGCCGTCCATAGCGGTCTATTGTTATTGCTATCATGGCTGCTTCCATGGTTTGTGTTGAGAAATTTACGGCCTTCGCTTGAAAAAACAGCAATTCGTGGGATTGAAAATGGTGTGGAACTTGCTCTTGACCAGCTTGGAACACAAGTGGAAGAAACGTTAGAGACGACCGCAAAATCACATAACGATTTTGTTGAATCCGCTCAGAACTTACTGGATTTATGTGATAAAAAACCAGAACTTCCAGAATCTGGAGTCTCTGATCAACTCTTGAATCGTATATTATCGAGCAAACAAGTCAACGCCAAGCTACAAAAGCAAAATGTATAAGATAATCTGTCGCTTAACATGAACCTGAATCCATTACTTCACTACGGCACAAGGCGCAAGCGCTTGATTCCACAGCGATTAAAAACATCCACATAACCGACGGGTGCAGCAAAGATTATTTTAAACCCGCATTGCAATTATGGCTTCAGTATGAATACAAAACCAGAATATATTCAAATAAATTGTCATCAAGTTTTCTCAAACAGCGCTGAATCGCCGTAATTAATACAACGCCATTGATTTTATTTTCAACTCGTTATACGATTACCCGTTTAACAGGAGGCTGCTTATG
>DRLZ01000006.1 GCA_011322755.1 Crenotrichaceae bacterium | reverse complement strand
TCAGCTTATTTTGACTGTTAACATGGCCAAGCTGCAATGATACATCAATCTACATCTGGCTCAAATTCAGACAATTCAACGCCATAAGATATGCTATTGCAACTGTACCATTGCAAAGTTTGAAATGATTTGTTTGGTAATGTATGAATATTAAATGATCAAAAATAAACGCTGAAAGTTATTCAATCACATGAAATTGGGCAGCAATATAGTGTAATGCCATGTAACGCTGGCAGATTGAGTTTATTCCACTGACTTACAACTTTCTCAACACTTGCATCGGGCTTTCCTTTAACACTTGTCGGGAGCTAAACATTCCTGCGGCTGTAACCAGCGCTGCTGAGACCAATGGTGTTATCACCCACAAAACATGAATTGGCTGATAATCCATTTCAAATATCCAGTGATAAACACTCCAGTTAATGATTTCTGACAAGGCCACCGCCAGCAACCCGGAAACCAGTCCCAGGCAGAAAAATTCGCTTAGTTGCGCGCTGCGAATCATGGCGCGACTGGCTCCGAAACTGCGCAGAATCACGCCGAGGTAAATACGTTCATCCATGGAGGCGTATACAGCAGCAAATAACACCATTAACCCGGCTGCCAGAGACAAGTAAAGGATATATTCAACAGCCAGCGAGACTTGCTTGATGATCTTGCGCAGCTGATTCAAAATCAGCTCGACTTCCAGTAATGTGACATGAGGATAGGTACGCAGTAGCTCACGCAATACAGGCTGTTGCTGACTGGACATATAAAAACTGGTGAGATAGGTTGTAGAATACTGATCCAGATCGTGTGGCGCGAAGATCATGAAAAAGTTTGGATTCATGGTATCCCATTCAACCTGACGCAAACTCACAACTCGCGCTTCAAGCAAGGTATCGCCAATAGCATAAGTAACGCGGTCACCTATTGCGATACCAAGCTGCTGGGCAATTTTTTGCTCGATGGACACTTCATTGACTGAATCAGCTCCCCACCACTTTCCAGTAATAATTCGATTATCACCCGGTAGTTTCGCTGTACTGGTCATACTAAAATCGCGATCCAGCCATTGTTCGGCTTTTGAGCCGGGTTCGACCTGAGCGCGCAAATCGGCTCCGTTGAGCTTGATGACTCGACCACGCACTATTGGATAAATGCCTTTGGATTCAACATTGTTGTCGCTTAAAAAAGCATCAAATGCCTGCCATTCATCGGGAAACACATTCCAGGCGAAATAATTCGGTGCATTTTCTGGCAGTTGCTGTTGCCAGTTATTTAACAAATCA
Organism: Crenotrichaceae bacterium; assembly: GCA_011322755.1. Taxonomy (GTDB): domain Bacteria; phylum Pseudomonadota; class Gammaproteobacteria; order Methylococcales; family DRLZ01; genus DRLZ01. The sequence continues at coordinate 13,926 of DRLZ01000006.1, read as the reverse complement.
CCACGCACCTGAGCAAGTACCAGCATCGCTGTCAAGGTAATCGCAAACGCAAGTATTTGCGCCAGACTCATTCGCCACTGCTGGGTGATGCTGCGCACGCCGATTCGCCACGGCATTGCGATTCCGGGTACGGTTTTTCTCAATGCAGACAGCAACGCTACAATAACAGCAGAAAAAACAGCCATCACCAGCGCACCCACACCAATGGTCAGCAATAACATTCGAATATTCTGGACATGCGGCCAGACCAGACCGACAACAACGGCTAATGCCAGCCCGTAGACCAGCCAGGCGCTTGCCGGCAATGGCTCCAGTTCCCTGCGTAATACTCTTAATGCAGGCACCTGACGTTGACGCAAAATTGGCGGCAAAGCAAAGCCTGCCAGAATCGCCAGGCCCATCAGAATGCCTGACAAGGCGATGACAATACCTGGCTCTGCAACACGTGTGGGCAATAAATCCCGCAGAAAATAGAGCAATCCTTGCTGTCCAAACCAACCAAACATCACCCCGACTGCGCTGGCACAAAGTCCGATGATGGTCAGTTGTATGACATAAAGAATCAGCACCTGGCGATGTTTTAAGCCAAAACAGCGCAGAATTGCCGTGGTGTCAAAGTGGCGCTCGCTATAACGGCGTGCCGCCATCGCGATGGCTACACCAGCAATAATGACAACAACAACACTGGCTAGCCCTAGATATTGTTGCGCACGAGTGATTGCATTGCTTAATTCTGGCCTGTTATCGAACACATCCAGCATGCGATCACCCGTGCGTAGCTGTTTTTCCAGATGCGTTTTAAATTGCCTGACGGAATTCTCATCGCCGGCAAATAATCTCAGATAATGAACATGACTGCCCGGCTGGATGATCTTTGTTGCCGGCAAATCCTTGTCGTTAATCATCACTCGCGGCATGAGACTGGAAAAGTTACCCTTGTGATCAGGTTCTGAGGTGATGATGCGAGTCATTCTAAGCGCCAACTCACCGACATCTATGCTATCCCCAAGCTCGACACCTAACCGCGCCAGTACGCGCTGATCGATCCAGGCTTCACCTTGTACGGGGATGGCGCTCATGACTTCTGCCTCGGAATCTATCCCAGTGCTGGTTTTTAATTGTCCACGCAGTGGATACCCCTTACTCACTGCCTTGATACCGGAGAGCAGCATCTCCTCACCGGCCATTACAACGCTGCTGAACTGGACAATGTCAGCATGTTGCAGTCCTGCTGAATGCGCATGCTCAGCCCATTCAGCCGGAATTGGATGATGGCTGTTCACTGCCAGATCAGCGGCAAGAAATTCAGCGGCCTGCAACACCATGGTACGGCTCAATCGATCAGCAAACAGATTAATGGTGCTGGTGCTGGTTACAGCAACCACGATTGCCAACGCCAGTATCAGCAGCTCACCTGAGCGCCATTCGCGCTTTACAGCTCTGTATGCAAGCAGCCATAAGGTTTTCATTGCTGATTCACCACTCGACCGGCATCCAGTTCGATACGATGATGGCAGCGCGCAGCCAACGCTTCATCATGTGTCACCAATACCAGCGTGGTTTGATATTCGCTGTTTAACTCAAACAGCAAATCGATAATATGCGTACCCGTGTTTCGATCCAGATTACCCGTCGGTTCATCCGCAAACAAAATACGCGGTGTGGTAACAAAAGCGCGGGCAATGGCAACTCGTTGCTGTTCTCCACCCGACAATTGACCTGGATAATGTTTGACACGTTGAGCCAGACCCACCCGATCAAGTAATTCAAGCGCTTGTGAACGAGCAGAATGCACGCCTTTCACCTCAAGTGGCAACATCACGTTTTCTTCAGCCGTTAATCCCGGCAATAAATGAAAAGACTGAAACACAAAACCAACATAGTTTGCACGCATCTGTGCACGCTGATCCTCATCCATAATGCTGATATTTTTCCCGGCAATGACAACCTGACCATCGGTTGGCGTATCCAGACCAGCGAGTAATGCCAGCAAAGTTGATTTTCCGGAACCGGATTCGCCAATCACAGCAACTGTGTCAGCCGATTTGATTGAAACATCAACAGCTGTCAATATATCCAGACGGCCATCGGGCGTCATGACTGATTTGCCGAGATTAGCCACTGTAATCAATTGTTCCATATCAAATCCTGTTCGAAGCAGTGAAAATAACCAACCATGTTCAAATTACATCCATTATTCTTACTCTTGTGCCTGTGTCTGACAGTGCAAAACGTGAACTCACAAACCATTCTTGTGTTTGGCGACAGCTTGAGCGCAGCATATAAACTCGATCCAGCTGATGGATGGGTTCAATTATTGCAAAACAAATCACAGCAACAACAACTCGGGCTGACCTATATCAACGCAAGTATTTCCGGAGAAACAACGCGGGGCGGTCTGTCGCGGTTCAAGAAAGCATTAGACAAACATCACCCGGACATTGTCATCCTTGAGCTGGGCGCAAATGATGGTTTACGTGGATTCCCACCAAAAGTTATCCAGAGCAACCTGGAGCGAATGATAAAACTCGCCAGAAAACAACAAGCAAAACTACTGCTGGTTGGTATTCATCTGCCGCCAAACTATGGCAGGCACTACACCGAAATGTTCCATAAGATCTATGTCGACCTCGCAAAACAGTATAACCTGACGCTGTTACCCTATTTGCTGAAAGGCGTCGGCACAAACAAATCGCTCATGCAAACTGACGGCTTGCATCCAAAAGCAAATGCCCAGCCACTGATTGCAAGTACGGTGTGGGATAAATTATCACCGCTCATCACACCGCAAAGGTCTTCTGCAAATGAAAACCAGCCAGGCACCAGACAGACAGTAACGACAAGCCACTCATTGACAGGAGACTAACCCATGTTCGCAAAAGTTCTCATCATTATCCTGTTTATTGCTATTTTTTTCAGTCTGTTCTCTGCCCTGGTATTTTTTCTCAAAGGCACTGACCAGCAGGATAAAAGTAAAAATAAACGCATGGCTCAAGCCTTGACTGTACGCATCAGCCTTTCGATTGGACTACTGGTTATTTTATTAATTGCATATGCTGCCGGAATTATCAAGCCACACGGTATCCGGCCATTTCATGAAAGCAACCAACCTTCTCAACAATAAGCAATTTTCCTGCAAACCAGACAATACCATTCAACAATTGATAACAATGATCGCATTGAAATTTGAATTATTAACCGTTAATGTATTGGTTGAGTTGCGCTGTTTGGCGAGAAGACATGAATGCTTGACGCAACACATTCGGGGTTGCGCTAGCAACAGCTGCTGAGAATATGGTCTTATCCTGATCTGGAGTATATGGTAATGCAAAAACAAGAATACGATGTTGTCATTTGTGGGGGAGGTCTGGCTGGATTAACACTCGCCAGACATCTACAACAAACCGCACCGCAACTCTCTGTTGCAGTCATCGAAAAAACACAACGCCCGTTACCAGAAGCTGGTTTTAAAGTTGGGGAATCGTCGGTTGAAGGTGGTTCCAACTATATTGGTCGGGTATTGGGACTGCACGATTATCTGAAGGAGCATCATTTTCTTAAAAACGGCCTGCGTTTCTTTCCGGGAGGCTCTGATCTGCCACTGGACCAGCGTCCCGAAATGGGCCCGCCATGCCTGCCTTTGCTACCCGCATATCAGATTGATCGTGGCGTTTTTGAAAACCATTTACGTTCGCTTGTTGCCGATACTGATGTTGATCTAATGGAAGGCTATCGGCTGCAGGATTTTGAATTACGACCAGATTCAAAGCATGAGATAAGCATACAAAACAACGATACCAATGAAGCCTCAACAGTCAAATGCCGGTGGCTGGTCGATGCAAGCGGGCGACATTTCTTTCTACAGTCCAAACTGGGATTAAAAAACCGCTGGGAGCATAAACTTGGCGCCAGCTGGTTCAGAGTGAAAGGACGTCTGGACATCAATGATTTTGTTCCACAGGGTGAGTGGCATGTTCAACGCGATCCGGACAATATCCGTTATTTTTCAACCAACCATTTAATGGGATACGGTTACTGGGTCTGGCTGATTCCACTCGGTTCGGATTACACCAGTGTCGGCATTGTTGCTGCAGAAGAACTCCATCCAATCAAGCAGCGCAGCAGCTATGAAAGTTCGTTTGAATGGTTGCAAAAGCACGAGCCAGTGATTGCCAAACACCTGGAAGGCAAACAACCATTAGACTTCATGTGTTTCAAGAACTGCAGTTATGGTTCCTCTCAAACATTTTCTGCAGACCACTGGGCTTGTGTTGGTGAAGCAGGCGTATTCCTCGATCCATTATATAGCTACGGCCTGGATTTTATTGCTCTTAGCAACTGCATCACTGTGGAGATGATTACACGTGATTTCAATAATGATTTAAGCAAGCAAGATGTTGATGATTTCAATCATTTCTATTTAACCCTGACAAACAACTTGATGCAGTTATTTAACGGCTCATACCACATCTTTAATAAAGCACATGTGATGATGGCAAAGCTGTACTGGGATACCGGCTTTTACTGGGGCTTTTTTGCGCCGCTGTCATTTTTTCAGATCTACAAAAAACCTGATTTATTATCGCGCATGCAGAGCATGAAAAATACACTCGCACTGAATCTTAGAATGCAACGACTGTTTAAAGACTGGGCGAAGATGGAATCAACCGCGACAGCACCAGAGTTTACCCGATACCCGCATTTGTATTCTTTCTTGTCCAGAGCACATGTTGAATTGTCCAGAAACAAATCACAAAAACGTGCGTTAAAAGACATCGAGAAAAACTGTCGAATGCTGGAGGATGCTGCAATCGTCTGGTTTCTCAGAGCGGTGGAATCAACCATGCCGGAACGGCTGGAAGCCATCAAGCAACATGGGCGCCTAAACCCCTATGCAATCAGTCTGGATCCATCCAGATGGGAAGAAGACGGCTTGTTCGACTTTGAACCCAGAAAAACAGACCTCATGGATCTGGATATCAAATACTATTGCGGTGAAGTCACTGGTTCAAAAGCGGCTAAATTAATGCACTTGTTCCGCTTGTATCTGTGGGGATGGACAATGAAAACAACCGGGACAGGTTAATTGTTACTGCAAAACAAATGATAGCCTGTACCAATGCGGATTTTCTGGCGTTGTCGAGTCATCGCTAGTGACACATTTCGTCTTCTTATGGGTAATTTCCGATTATTCATTAACAATATTATTGACAAATGCGCTCTCTGCCCGCATTTTGCTGGTAAAGGCGGTTTATCTGCTCGCGTAAACATTGCACCACCTGCAAGCACTGATGCTCTGTGATTGCCAAAAAATCCAGATTATTCAGTTTGTGTTGTTTGGCTGTAAGCTGACTGTTTCAAAACAGTGATTTTCGATCGCTCGCCTTTTCACATAATCAAGCCAGTCGAACCGAACGCGAACGTACCGAAGCCAGTACCAGTACAAAAACACCACAGATAATTGCTGAAACACCGAACACTCTGAGCATGGAAAAATCCTCGCCAAAGACAAAATACCCGCCGATGATGGAGACAATGCGCTGAACAACAGCAATAATCGGTATTGAAACAGAAACGCTGCCATGCGAATAGGTTACTTGCAGGCAAACCCAACCTACAGCTCCGAAAAAAAACATCACCAGAAATGGCCAGGCCTGGATAAAACTGGCAATGCTTGAGAGTGAAAAAATAGAAAATTCACCCAGCTCTCCACTGACAATATTTGTTGTTGTTTTCAGATAAATTTCCAGCGAACCAAAACAAATCCCCGTGCAAACAGCAAAGAAAATCTCATAATTGGTTGTATTACTCCATACTTTTGCCAATACAGCCAGAATAACCACTAGCGCCAGTGCAATATAAGTTATTACCAGTAACACCGGGGTAGCAGTTGCATGACCACTCGCCGGATCGCTGACTGCGAGCAACAGTAATGAACCAAAGATGACAATACCAATTCCCAGCCACTGCAGAGAATTGAGCACTTCTTTAAGCAAATAATGCCCCATTACCAGAATAAACACATAGGACAAGTTTAAAAAAGAATAGACGATGGAAACATCCAGTTTTGACTGAATCTGAATCATCGCAATATTGGCAACACCACTCAACGCGACTCCGAGTAACCAGATTTTTCGATGTATCAGAAAGTCAAACAGACGAGTAAGCGAAAAGGAACCTGTAAACCTTGTTTGCAAGCCAATTTTGCAGAAAATAGCGCTAAACGCATACATAAGACTGCAAATAAAGGCTGCGAGCGTGTAGATAATCATGAGTTGTTTTAATCGATTGAATACATCAGATTCAGCAGATAGCCAACACTGAAATACTTTCTTTAAGAATCAGCATAACAGGCTAAACAAAACCACCGATTGTAGCACATCCAATTGAAATCTTATCAACCCGGTCTCATCCAATATGAAATGAACTGACAAGGAAAGACGTACTGCAGCTCTTTATGTTGTTTTGTTCTGAGCCAAATGTATACCCGTTTAATCAATCCGGCCTCTGACATTAAAAGCACGACTTGCTAATGTGCCAAGCCAGATGGATGGTGCCGATGACAAACCTGATAACTGCTCAGAACCCGGAGACTGATAAACAATGCGAAACATCTGGTTATTGTCAACGCTGCCGATTTCACCTTGTTTGATTATACCCTGACTGTCTTTAAACAGCATATGCCAACGCGGCAGACCAAGATCAAGCTCAACCTGATAGATCTGATCTGGTTTCAATATTTTCAATGAATTGTCTGACACTGTGACTAACTGACACGATGTGTCCAACGGAGTATATGTTGTGATTGACCAATTCAAAACAGGCTTGAGCTTAAAACCACAATGATTACCCGGATCAACCACAATCAATTGCATATTCGAGACATTTTTGAGTGTGATTTTTAGTTTTGGGCTCAACTCTGGAATTGGCATATCTGCATCCTGACTACGACTATTTCTACGATTGCCTCGATTAAAGCGTAGTATCTCAAGTTGCATTCCCAGCTTGCTCCACTGGTAATCCCTAATCACAGCTGTACCATCTGTTCCAACTGCAAGCTGAACTTCCATTGGCACCTGAAGTCCACTTCGGTTACCACGAATACGCTCGATCTGGGAACCCTTGCCTTGCTCAACATAAAGCTGCTCCAGGCCGTATTTTACGCCCACAGCCCCTGTCCCCAGATTCCATCGCCGACTGGTTGTTCTGCCTTTGATAAATAATTGGTTTTCTGGTTTTGTATCTGTCAAATAATCAAACGCATAAAGATGATTGATTGACGGCTTCATCACTGCATAGACTTGATAGCCTTTCTCATACAGTTTTTGTTTGGCTTCAACATGAATCACCTCTTGACTGACAGTATTAAATGGATAACTCAAACGCACATAGTCGCCACGGAATGGATCACGTGGATCAATCGGTGCAGTTTGCAAAGAGATGTGCTTACCTGTAGCAAGAATGATTTCACGTTTTCCAGCCATATACCCAAGCACTGCAAGCTGGATGATAATCGCTAGTAGCACCAGATACCTACGCATCTGACAGCCGTTTTTGTCTGGAATAGAAGTGTCCGACAGTGAACAGGCCAATTCCAAGCAGTATGAATATCATGGATCGAATCAGTAAGCTGCCAAATAAATCAGTAAAGCGAACGAATAGCAACGCCGACAACAACACACAGCCAAGGATGACTTTTTTCCAGCTTATCTGATGAATACCTTCAAGGATTAGAATCACGCAATGAGCCAAGTAAGTACCATTCAGCAACAATAGATAAATCCACCGGTTCTGAAATGGCAGCTGAAAAAACAACTGTAGTGTCACCAACAACATCGCTGCCATGAACAAAAAGCTTTCCCGGTAGCGCATACGGCTATTGAACACACGGTCTTTGTTGAGCAACGCAAATAGCCACACAATCAACACCAGAACCAAAGGAAGCATCCAGTATCCCCAGTGAAACTCATGTAACGGAGAAAACCATATCCCGTGACGACCTGACAATTTAAAACCAAACAGAAATAGCAATAACAAGTAACCTGAAAAACCGAGTGCATACAGTAAAGACCCACTTTCCGGAAAATCTGTTACCTGTACTAATCTGGCGAGTGCAATATACAGACAGGCAAGGCTAAAGCTGAAATACATGACCAGTGCGCCGACTGGATTCAGTCCATTAAACGGGACAGCCCGGTTGTAAATCAACAATACTGAAAAAGAAACCAACCCTAACAGCAGCATTGACCGTGACCGCAACAACCAGGCCAGCGGGATAATGCCAAGCAGTATTAGCAACCAGCCATACTGTAATGTCTGATGAAAATCGATTATTTCCATACCACTCCACAGTGATATCAACACCACAGCAACCAGTCCCTGTGCAACAGATGGAAGTACCCAGGCAAATACCAATGCACCTAATCCCCAGGCAAGAAAAGCATTCGGGTAGTGTTCATCAAGATGATAGATTTGTGCAATCAACCAGATGCCTGCGCCAAATAACATGGTACCGAGTAAATGCAGACCATCACTTGCACCACGGTTACGCCTTTGTGGAGAAGACAGATAAAAACCAGCGCCATGAGCCAACACCAAACTGGAAAATACGAGCGCCAACTTGAGAAACTTATGCATGTCAGCCCAGTTATACGCAAAAAACAAAATGACGCCCAGACCAAAAACAACTGCACTAATACCAGGAAATATTAGCTTGTCCCAGGCATGTTTTTGTTCATCTTCCACATAACGAGCACGAAGCTGCCGGGCTTGCTGATCTGAAATCAATTGTTCCGAATGCCAATTGTCGATTTCGTTATAAAGCCAGCGGATTCGTTTGCTCATCAGTTGAGCCGTGCCTGTCTATGCTTGATTATTTTGGCTTGTTTCATCGAGATGCTCACGATAACGTTGTTCCCAGATTTTCAGATTTTTTCTGGCATCAACCACATACGCACTGCGCTGCAACAAAAACAACAATACTTTGCTGGCAATACGTCCCGGAGCTTTCATTGGACGGTCGACATCCAGAAACAAGATCACCCGTTCTTCCTTTGTATTGTTGTGAACTTCATGGTCGAAAGAATCATCGAGCACCACACACTTGCCCTCTTGCCACGCAAATGTGACGTCGTCTACTCGCATTGTGCAATTGAGACGATCGTTGGGGATTTTCAAACCCAACTGAACACGTAAAACGGCTTTTGTGACACCGCGATGCGCAGGAATATGATAACCAGGCGCAAGTATTGAAAACCAGGCATTCTGTAAACCAGGAATTTTCTCTAAAACAGCATCTGTGTGCGGACATCGTGAGCAGTTGATCACGCTCTTTTCCCGAAACACCCAAAGCGGGAACGTTTTCCAGTTATCACCTTTTGAAATACGCGTTTGATCTGGAGAAAGCTCATGAAATGATGGAATCAATTCCTTGTCCAGCAACACAGCATCCAGCTCAGAACGAATCACCTGCCAATTATCTTCCAGAACAGAGACCCAGGAAAACTGGCTGGTATCAAAAACCGGAGAATCACCGACCAATGATTGTCTGGCCATAAAATCATTGGCAACCGAGCGGATAATTTTTTTTCCGGTTTTTTTAATCAGCTTACGGCGTTTTTTTTTCAATCTGTCCAGTAAACTGGATTCTTCATGTGATTTGATTCTATTCGCTTGCATGATAATAATCCCGCATAGCCATACTAGTAAAGACAAGAGGCTGAAATTATGCCTAGGTGATCATTGAAACACAAACTTATCATCTATCATGGAAAAACATCCCAAAATACCCTGCTAAATTTCAATCCCAACAATGCTGCGGCATTCCCGGATTCCTGTGTTGGATAAGACTCGAATCCCTATACAGTGCGGCTTTTCACTCCGCCCACCTCGTGCCTTGGCCGCTCATCCTGGATTTGAGAGTGTATCTATTGACTATTTTTGTCGATCATCTGACGTTGTTTTTCAAACCTGTCCTGTACCATTTGATCAACTTGTTTTGCTTTTTCTAATGCACGCTTTTGATCCTGCATCGCATTTTCTATTACAGATGGTTCTGGAGTAGGGTTTTCTTTTTCACTCGTACAAGCTGCAATCAAAAACAATGGTAGAAATAATACAGATTGATAGTGTTTCATCATACTTTCCTCATTTTTCCGAATAGTTGAATGGTCGGTTTTGCTGATTGCTTTTTGACTTAGGTCGTTCAGCGTCAAATAGTGATCGAAATCTGAAATCGTCAGGAAGCCGTTTGCGCAGTTTGGAATTGCTGACTATTTTGCCGTTTGTGCCATCTGGCATACTGCCCTGGCTTGTTGAAATTCCATAATATGCTGCAATTTCAGACCAGCGCACGCCAACACCATCAGAGATATTAACTCGCTCTCCATTAGGGGCAAGATGATGCTCCAGCAGATACGATGTAATTTCGATAATATCATCACGATGAATCAGATTAACAGTTTTGTCATACGCGTGAATCAATCCTTTTCTTAACCAGTTAGCCGGTTCTCGCTGCGGCCCGTATATTCCACTCAGGACAAGTATGGCAGCATTATGCTGTCGTAAATATTCTTCGCCGGCAACACGAGGTTTGGAACAGTCGAGAGGATTGTGCTCAGTCACCAGATTATCGTCAGCTAAAACTTCATAGCAGGAACTACTTGCGTAGACCAGCAGGTTTTTGCTGTGCTGCAAACGGCTCAAATAAAATAATTTGACTCGCTTCAAAGGTGCGGCCGGAAATGTCCAGATAACAGTGTGGTCAGTAGGAATATTTTTCCAGCTATCAGAATCGTTCAGGTTGAAATAAATGGCAGAATTGAGTTTTGCTTTTTCCTGAGAACTGGATGTATAAACTGAATCTGGAAAACGTGCAGAGAGTGCACGACCGATATAACCGTGCCCAAGAATCAGGATTTTTTTCACATTAAAGCGGAGGGAAATCGGGAGCTCTTTCGTCAGAACTCCCGATATTGAGTCAATCGTTAAGTCAATAACTCCAGAACCACAACAAGAACAACCGTCAACGCAAGCCCCATATGGATGACGCCCATCACACTTTTCATTGGACCAAGTCCCCATTGGTTTTTAATGGCATTAAATTCAATCGCGCCAATGACAGCCAGCGCAATCAGCAATGCAATTACATTAAACGCATGTGGAAAATGAGATGAGGCACCCATGAAAAACAACATGGGAATCGAAAACAAGGTGTTGGTTCGAGAAGCCAGCCCTGCTTTTACCTGGCCATCGGCTAATTCAGCCGATGGCGCATCACCAGCTGAAGCTGTTGTTGCCCATTCGATCATGTTTTTCTGGTTCGGCCAGATAATTAACCAGACATTTGCAAACATCAGCGTTCCCAGCAATGCCCCTATGTAAATATCGATACTTAAACCTGAACCACGCGCTCCCATAATCCCGACACCAGTTAAAAAGGTACCCATTGCTGCCCAGCGAAACCACCAGATTGCTTTTGGTACCAGATGCTGGATAACATCGTGCTTGGATTCTGCGGTTGAAACCTTGAAATATTCAGATTGTACAAAATTAAAATAATACAATAACCCGATCCAGGTTATTCCGGCCAGAAAATGCCCCCATCGCAGTAGCATTTCAATACCGGCAGCTGTCGTAATTATTTCCATGAATGTCCTCCTGATGTTGATGTAATAATCAACGAGCCAGGGATGTCGTTTATTGACTGAGTTGATTCGTATGCACGATAGACATTCACCAGCCCGCCTAGGCATAGTGCGATAGCCTGTTGTCAATTGTCAAGTTGTTCTGTCTCCTGAAAAGTGATCAGGGTACGACAAGAGTCCTGCTGTGTCGGGTAAGAAACTCCACAGAATCACCATTTCCTGTAACATATGCCTGATATCCAAACCCTGCGTCAATACAATGTAAATGCCAGTCCATCGGCAGATAGGGTTCTGGCAAGCTTGAGTAACAACTCTGGTCAATATCGACTACGCAGCGTTCCATGCCCAGCGCAAGCCCGCGTCCAGTGGCTTTTAAAAAAGCCTCCTTGGCACACCAGTAGGCATAAAATCCAGTCGTTTTATCATTTGCCGGCAATTTTTCCCATGTATTCAATTCGTGTTGGGAGAAACAGCGTTTTGCCAGTGCCTGCAGATTATGTCGGTCGTTTATCTGTTCGATATCAATACCCAGCGCGCGATCAATGCTGACTGCAACCAATGCAGATAATCCTGAATGTGACAGGTTAAAGACCAAACCACGATCAATTGCTGTACCTGCAAGCCTTGGTTTTCCGTATTCGCCGGTTTCAAACAGGATTGTTTCCGGCGCCAGGTGGAGATAACCAGCGAGTATTTGTTTTAACTGACCACGCGCTGCAATAAATTGCTGTTGTGCTTGATTGTGCGTGAACTTATCTGCGCGCGCCAGTTCTTCCGGATTAAGACACAGTGCGAATTGTTGATACTGACTATCAGTCAAATCCAGATCAAGCTGCCAGACATGGATTGTCGCAGAGGTAATACTGAACATGTCTGACAACACTGTTCCTATTTTACAACAGCCAGACCAATCCCTCGCGGATCACTGGCCGCCTTCACCGTATTCGATGACTGATCCCACTCAATTGCTTGCATGTTTCCGTAGCGTCGATTCAATCGTTTGAGTTGATGTCCACGGTTGTGTAATGCCTGTATTTCAGAAGCACTCAGGGCGCCTGGTTCATATTGAATCTGATCAGGAAGAAACTGGTGATGAAAACGCGGTAGATTAACCCAGGACTCCGGATCATTGCCGTTGATGAAATCCAGCAAAGCAAGACAAACCATGGTAATAATACGACTACCGCCCGGTGTGCCCAGAATTGCTACACGATTTTCCGCTTCAACAAAAGTTGGTGTCATGCTCGACAGCATACGCTTGCCCGGCTCAATTGAATTAGCACTCCCGCCAATCAGTCCATAAACATTCGGTGCATCCGGGGCAGCAACAAAGTCATCCATTTCATCATTCAATAGTACACCCGTGCCTTCCGCAACAAAACCCGAGCCAAACGGATAATTAATGCTCAAGGTTGCAGCAACGCGGTTGCCACTTTTATCCAGTACTGAGAAATGCGTGGTATTGTTTCCTTGCTGAATCTCAGCTTGTGGCGCAGCCAGATATTGACTCGGCAAGGCTACGTCATTGCGAATTGTGGTGTTTAATGCATCGGCATAATCCTGACTAAGCAAACGCTCAACAGGGATGTTGACAAAGTCCGGATCACCCATGTATTCAGCACGGTCACGATAAGCCCGCTTCCACGCTTCCACAATCAAATGCTTACGTGTTGCACGATCAAGCTGATTTAACGCGTAGCCGTTAAGAATATTCAATGTTTCCATTAATACCAGCCCGCCAGATGATGGCGGTGCTGCGCTGATAATCCGTGCGCCTTGATAATCTCCAGCAATGGGTTTGCGTTCGATGACATGATAACGTGCAAGATCAGTTAAACTCCAGATTCCACCACCATGTTTAACGCTTGCAACCAGTTTTTCAGCAATCTCTCCTTTGTAAAAACCATTATGCCCTTGTTTGGCAAGTGTACTTAACGTATGCGCCAGATCAGTCTGAACTAACCGTGTTCCAGAACCAGGTACTTTTCCATAATCGAGAAAGATACTGGCTGCTGCGGGTGATATCTGGATAGCTTTTTGTCTAAATCTCAGCAGTTTGAGCAAGTGTTCATCAAGCAGAAATCCATGTTGAGCGAGCTCGATCGCAGGTGCTAATGTCGTCGTCAAGGGCAATTGCCCATAGTTTTTGGACAAATGCACCAAAGCAGCAGGTACCCCGGGTATGCCAGCAGCAAGCGCACCATCGAGTGATTTACCGGGTAGCACTTGCTTGTTTTCATCCAGAAACAGGTCACGATGCGCAGCCAGCGGTGCTGTTTCC
>DRLZ01000005.1 GCA_011322755.1 Crenotrichaceae bacterium | reverse complement strand
GCATTATGCATGATCTGTCTTGTCCTGATATTCGTGTCGTCAAAGAAAATCCGATTACTCTGGATGATCCCGAGGTAGCAGCAAAAATCGGCATGGTCAACTTTCGTTCGGTAACGGTTAGAGCATTTAAAATGCCACTTGAAGATCGCTGTGAGGATTTTGGTCAGCTTGCTGTATACAAAGGAACCTTACTCGAGCATCCTCATGCATTCGACCTGGATGATCATCATCATTTTGAAACCGGCAGACCTTTGCGGGTCTGTGGCAATACATATGACATGCTTGGGTCCAGCCGCTACGCCGGACATTTTGAGCTGACTGGTGACAAATCGACCCATTTTGGCTTGTTTGATTGTGCTCCACCAAACACACGCTTGTTAACTGAATCCGGCGCTGCTTGCTGCTAGGGTTGATGGGCGTGTTTCGCAATCTAAGTATCGTTATACCGGTTGGTCCTGGCGATGAATCATGGCGTAAACTGGTCGCTGAACTAGTGGAAAGCGGGATAAATGCTGAAATCATTCTCTGTGCAAGCACAGATCAGCCCGGTGATATTGATTTTCCAGCACACGTTGAGTGGATTGTTACATCACAAGGACGAGCCGGACAGTTGAATGTGGGTGCTAATCAATCATCGCGTCGTTTCATCTGGTTTGTTCACGCAGATACCTGTTTAACAGCATCAGCGCTTACTGTTGTTAACCACTATCTGCAGAGTGATAAACGTATTCTGGGCTATTTCAGATTACGATTTGCTAGCGATGGACCGTGGCAGACTCATCTGAATGCCCTTGCAGCGAACATTCGCTCCCGGTTATTTGATCTTCCCTTTGGCGATCAAGGGCTTATTATGCATAAATCTCTTTTTGAGCAAGTGGATGGCTTTGATGAAAATCTTGTGCTTGGTGAAGATCTGGACTTCGTGGTGCGCGTGAAAGCTGCGGGGTTTCAGCTTGTTCAACTACCCGCGGAATTGGTAACCAGTGCCCGACGTTATCAACAACAAGGATGGTTACCGACAACCATGCGCCATGTCTGGTTAACCTGGAGTCTGACGCGTCAGGCCAGGCAGCGCATTCGGTTCGCCTGATGCGTGGCGCAATCGCAATCTTTGTTAAAACGCCCGGACTGTCGCCAGTAAAAACCCGCTTGGCTGCTCAGCTGGGTCGAGATACCGCGGAATCTTTTCACCTTGCTTCTGCGCAGGCAGTCACGGCTGTTGTTCAGGCATCAACCCGGAATACCGCTATCCAGTGCTATTATGCAGTCGCGGAACATGTCGCGTTGCAGCAGCGTAGGCATTGGCGAGATCTGCCCTGTTTATGGCAAGGAGAGGGTGGTCTGGGTAGGCGCATGGCTCATGTTTATGAGCAACTCCTGAATCAACATGATTTTGTAATATTAGTTGGTGCCGACAGTCCTCAAATGACAGCTGCTGAGTTGTCCATCGCATATTCATGTCTGTCAGACTGTCAACATCATCAAATGGTATTTGGACCCAGTTTCGACGGCGGTTTCTGGTTGTTTGGAGGTAATTGCAAGGTGCCGATTGAACGATGGACAAGTGTTACCTACAGCACTGCTGACACAGGTGCCCAATTCCTGAACAAAATACGACACTTGGGAAGCATTCAAACATTAATACAGTTACGCGATGCTGATGAACCAGAAGACTTGCCGCATGTGTTGAAATCGTTAAATCAGTTATCCGAACCTTTACCAGCACAGCACGCGCTGATGTCGCTTTTGACGACTATAGTGCAACCCGTTGCCGAGACAGAGAGTGGATCTTCATGCGCGATGTAAAACCCTTGCTACTGGATAGTGATTTCCCGCAAATCCGGCGTGATCAACTAACTACATTACAACTGAATCTCGGCTACCTGTGTAACCTCAGTTGTACGCATTGCCATGTCAATGCAGGACCAACCCGAAAAGAGTTGATGACGCGGGAAACCATGCAGACTGCATTACAGTTTGCTGATAAATACCAGCTGAGTCAGCTTGATTTAACAGGGGGGTCACCTGAAATGAACCCTGATTTTCGCTGGCTGGTCACAGAGGCAAGAAACATGGGGCTGAATGTAATGGATCGTTGCAATCCAACAATTCTTGTTGAGCCAGGTTATGAATCGATGGCTGATTTTTTGGCGCAACAGCAGGTAGAAGTCATCGCATCATTACCATGTTATCTGGAAGACAATGTTGATGCACAGCGCGGTAAAGGCGTTTTTACAACTTCAATTGAAGCTTTGCAGCGTCTGAACCGTCTTGGTTATGGGTGGCCTGACAGCGGTTTGATTCTGAATCTGGTGTACAATCCTCAAGGTTCTTGCTTGCCTCCAGATCAAATACAACTGGAAGATGCCTATCGACAATTCTTGAGCCAGCATTTTGATCTGCATTTTAATCAGTTGTATACCATTACAAATATGCCGATTCAGCGCTTTGGGGCCGTCTTAATGGCGCATGGTCATTTTACAGAGTATATGAATCTGCTAAAACAGGCTTATCAACCTTCCAATCTGGAGCATGTGATGTGCAGAAGTTTGCTCAGTGTGGATTGGCAGGGCTATGTTTATGATTG
>DRLZ01000004.1 GCA_011322755.1 Crenotrichaceae bacterium | reverse complement strand
GAGCCATGCTAAAACCAATAAAGTAACAGGATATCCTGCGCTTTCGAGACATGCTGAAGGTGTCACTGTGGTGTTATACGAGACTGAACAATTGGCACGCTATCACCATCGAAATGGATTAATACGCTTGTTCGGTTTTCAGTTGAAGAAAGAAACAGACTATTTACGCCGAAAAGTGCTGACTGATCTCAAGACACCGATTCTGTATAACCAGCTGCCAGGCAAAACCGAACTGTATGGGGATGTCAGTGGAGATTATTATGACGATATTCTATGCCTGATCATCGAAACAACGTTTCTTCAGAATAGCGATGAAATTCGATCAAAACAGGCGTTTGAGACTGTCCTTCTTGAGTCCAGAAATCAACTGATTCTCACAGCCAGCAATATACAGCAACAAGTGACTGATTTATTGGAAACCTATCAGAAAATACAGTCAGGGTTGTCAAAGAATGAGATTCCACAGCTGATGCGAGATGATATTCATCAACAGCTTGCTCAATTATTCTACCAAGGTTTTTTGAGACATACCCCAGCGCTTCAGTTAAAGCAATTTCCACGGTATCTGAGGGCAATCAGTTATCGGATGGAAAAGGCAATCGAAAATATTGATCGTGATGAAAAGGCGATAACTGAATTACAGGCAGTCTGGAATCCGTATTGGAATGCAATTGCAACGTCTGATGCAGAGAAACTGATTCCCCCGGCAATGGACGCTTACCGCTGGAGTCTGGAGGAATTTAGGGTTTCTCTCTTTGCCCAACAGCTTAAAACAGCTTACCCTGTTTCAAAAAAACGTCTTGAAAAGCAATGGGATGAGCGCATATCGGCGCAGTTTTAGCGATGATATGAAATTAAATTTCCCAAAGTAAATCGTGATGATGCCAGGTTCAAAACCATTTTCACCTTCATGTGAGCGTAATCAGGAGCCGATTGCAAACAAATTAATCGATATTTTTAAATCAGTTGCACGTGTGATTGAGATTGGTAGTGGAACCGGGCAACACGCGGTTTATTTTGCCAGGAAAATGCCCTGGCTGGAATGGCAGCCTACTGATGTTGAAGACAATCTATCGGGTATTCAGGAATGGGTTGCAGAGGCAGCATTATCTAATTTACGATCGCCACTGGTGCTTGATGTGAATAATGAGCGCTGGCCTCAATACCAATTTGATGGATTGTTTACAGCAAATACCTTGCATATCATGAGTTGGCAATCTGTACAGAATTTTATGCAAAAAGCTGCACAGCGTCTAGACTTAGATGGATATCTAACAATTTACGGTCCATTTAATTATGGCGGCAACTATACCAGCACAAGTAATGAACAATTTGATCAATGGCTTAAACAACAATCAGAACATAGCACGATTCGGAATTTTGAAGATGTACAGGAACTGGCGACATTCCATTCCCTTGAGCTGTGTGAAGACTATGCAATGCCAGCACATAACCGGTTACTGTTGTGGAAAAAAATCAGCTAACAACTTGTTGTTATGGGCTGCAGTTTTTTCTGTTCTGGTTATGGCCTGGCCTGCGAGCAGTCATGCCGATATCTACAAATATGTTGATGCCAGTGGTAAAGTGTATTTTACCGACAAACCTAAAAACAAAAAATACAGACTGATTATTTCCGCTAACAAGGCAACCAAAAGGCGTTATCGGTCTGTTACATCTAAAATCGTCAAGCAGCGACGTAAAAAAGTTGAGCCCATTATTGCGCGTGTCGCGGACAAGCATCAACTTGATCCGAAGTTGTTACATGCAATTATCCAGGCAGAATCGGCCTATGACCACCTGGCGGTTTCCCGTGCTGGCGCTGTTGGCTTGATGCAATTAATGCCAGCGACTGCCAGGCAATATGGTGTTACCAACAGGCGTGATCCAGCACAGAGTATTGAAGGCGGAGCTCGTTATTTAAAAAAGCTTCTGGCAGAGTTTAGTTCCAAGGATCTGGCAATTGCAGCCTATAATGCCGGGGAAGGCGCTGTGCATAAATACGGGAATCGAATTCCTCCGTATAAGGAAACACGCACTTATGTTAAACGAGTGTTGAGGAATTACAAGGGGCAATAGCTTGTCAGTTCAAGTGTACCCTGCATTTTTTGTAAGATAAACATGACAGATGGCGCAATGCCGTGGTTTATTCACGGCATTGCTTGTTTAAAGAACATTATCTCAATTCTTTTCTACATGGGAACCGTGCCCGGACCATTAACCGGCGTTGAGCCAGAAGAGGATGCATCGCTCTGGCTTGATTCATCGTCTTCAGGTTTCGTGGTTTCTTCTTTTTTCTTTAGCGGTTTCAGACTTGGTTCCCTGGGTTCTATCCCCTTCATAATGTCATCAATTTGCCACTTATCAATCGTTTCCCATTTAATTAAAGCGGCAGCCATGGCATGCAATTTATCCATATTTGAATTCAGGATTTCCTCTGCACGTTGATAGTTTCTATCCAGAAACTTGCGAATTTCTGAGTCGATGAGAATGGCAGTTTTCTCGGATACTGCTTTCGATGGTCCGCCACCACCCATATAAGGACCGTTGTTATCCTCACCGTAAGTTGACGGTCCAAGAATTTCTGACATCCCCCAACGTGTCACCATGTTGCGTGCAAGATCAGTTGCTCTCTCGATGTCATTTGAAGCTCCGGTAGTGACTTGTCTGTCGCCGACAATAAGTGCTTCCGCTATGCGACCACCGTACAGCGTTGATAATTGGCTTTCAAGTTTTTCAAGACTTGCGCTGTTGGTATCGCGCTCAGGTAGAAACAGGGTTACACCCAGCGCTCTACCACGCGGCATAATGCTGACTTTATAGATAGGATCTTGTTCCGGGACTGTAAGTCCCACAATGGCATGACCTGCCTCATGATAGGCTGTGAGGCTTTTTTCTTCCTCAGTCATAATGTGTGAACCACGTTCAGCGCCCATCATAATCTTGTCTTTTGCGTGTTCGATATCACTTGCCTCAACAATCTCTCCATCTCTCCGCGCTGCAAATAGAGCGGCTTCGTTGAGTAGGTTGGCGAGTTCTGCCCCGGAAAAGCCAGGAGTGCCGCGCGCAATATCGTTGAGCTCAACATTGTCAGCTAACGGAATCCGTTTGGCGTGAACTTTGAGGATTTCATGACGACCGATTAAATCAGGCAAAGCAACTGTTACTTTGCGATCAAAACGTCCAGGTCTGAGCAATGCTTTATCGAGAATATCCGAACGGTTGGTGGCCGCGATAAGAATGACGCCTTGATTGGCTTCAAATCCGTCCATTTCGACCAATAACTGATTGAGTGTTTGTTCACGTTCGTCGTTACCGCCACCAACGCCTTGGCCACGACTACGACCGACAGCATCGATTTCATCAATAAAGACGATACACGGAGCTTTTTGTTTGGCTTGCTCAAACAGGTCGCGGACGCGCGCTGCACCAACGCCAACATACATTTCAACGAAATCAGAACCTGAAATTGAGAAAAAAGGAACTTTCGCCTCTCCGGCAATGGCGCGCGCAAGCAAAGTCTTACCTGTTCCCGGTGGCCCTTCGAGCAGAATACCGCGAGGGATTAAACCGCCAATTTTACTGAATCGTTCAGGCGCTTTAAGAAAATCAACAATTTCAGCGACGTCCTGCTTTGCTTCCTCTACGCCGGCCACATCATCGAATGTTACAGAAATAGAATCCTCTTCCAGTGCTTTCGCCTTGCTTTTGCCCAATTGTCCCAGACCACCAGATCCCCCGCCTGCTTGTGATTGGGCTCGGCGCATGAAATAGATAAATACTCCTAGGAATAACAACATGGGAAGCCATCCAAGAATCAATTCAAGAAAACCGCCTTTTTTTGTCGGCTCTGTATTGATTAACACATCGGCATTGAGTAAATCATCAATCAATCGTGAGTCGTTAGGATTGTAGGTAATGAATGTTTCACCATTTTTTAGGTGTCCTCTCACGGTCTCAGATTCGATCTCTACAGACTGGACATTTCCATTCCTGACGTCCTGGATAAAGTCAGAGTAGGGAAGTTTAATGATTCCTCTTTGACCTTTGCCTGAATTGTTGGAAAAAAATGCTACAAGCATCACGAGGAGAACGGTAGTGACGGCAAATTGTATAATAAATTTCATAGTTCTCATAAGAGACCTCCTTGATGCTGATCTTAAGCAAACCGCAGATAGCTGGTGTCGTTAGAGACCAGAAGCTCGGGCTTAAATAATACTGTACGAGTTTAATATCTTACCTCAAAGTGTCAAGGTCAGTAATGATTGCACATACATGTCTGAATAAAGGAAAAGAAGGATTTCAATAATAGTAAACTTCTTGACCATGTGTTTTACGAAGACAGAAGGCATTTTAATGCGAGCTTCACACTCGTTGTTGAATGTACGTAGTTCACCGACTGTTAAGTGACTCTAATCGTGTTTTTACGCCGTCTCGAATAAAAAGTAAATCAATCGTGACCAAATAACTATTCACTGTGGGGCTTTTGTGTATGTACCAAATGTTGGTCCTTGATAACAAAGTAGACAAAAACATTAGCCTTCACTGTTGACATATGAGGGTGAATTAACAAATTTCAAGATGCATTGTGCAATTCATGGAAAAGTTTTCAATCAATTTGTCTAGCCCTTATCCCATATTGTGATCAAGAGATGTAATGTAGGTAAAAGCGCTACATACAGGGAATATGTAAGCATTTTTGAGATCACCTAATGGCAGTATCAAGCACGCTTTTGGTAATTTTGAATGATTTTTAAAGTCTAGTCGGGCACTTCTTAAAAACGTCGTAAGCGATCCGAGTGCAGAGTGGATGGAGCAGAAACTGTCGTGTATATGGAATACGTGAGGGTTGCGAGCACAGTGCTGCGATTGTGTAACAGGTTTCGGAGAATCAAAGATGTTCACCCCATCTTACTCTAGCCCTCGTTTAAGGCTGGGTGCCATACATAGTCTTTGTGTAAACATGGTAACG
>DRLZ01000003.1 GCA_011322755.1 Crenotrichaceae bacterium | reverse complement strand
GCGCTAGCAAGAGCAATCTTAAAAAATGCACCGATATTATTACTGGATGAAGCAACCAGTGCACTGGATTCAGTCACTGAACGACACATACAGGAAAGCTTGGAATTATTAATGCAAGATAAGACAGTTGTGGTGATTGCTCACCGTTTATCAACGCTTGCACATCTAGATCGAATACTGGTGTTCGATGATGGTCAACTTGTTGAAGATGGTAATCACCAAAAGCTGCTATCACTAGAGGGTTATTACGCAAGAATGTGGTCTATGCAAGCCGGTGGTTTTTTACCAGAGCAGGAAATGTTATTAACCTAAACTACAGAAAAATGATTTCGTATCGCTTGAATCAACGCATCCAAACAGCAACCGGTTTCATACATTCACTCCGCCATTCACAATCATATTCTTTGCATTGATATTTCTGATCTGACTGGAAACACGGTTGATGTCCTTTCGCAATTTGAATTGAACGCACAAAGTCCTGCTCTTTATCAATCGTCTCAACATTGACAACACCTAAGCCACGGGCAACACTTTTTAATATTTGTTTATTCATTGTAATCACCTTTATTACCAAGGTATAAGATGAAAAATAAATGCCCATATAGCCTAACTAAAACACTCGAAATTAAGCTGCATTAATCATGCCAAATATTAATAAAGATCACTGTTGAACTGACATTTATTCCTGAGTATAGCAGCAGAAAAAAAGGTTTTCAACATATGTTAAATAACAACACGTTGAACAACAGTAGCAGCATAACTTATTAATATTTAATGTATTTTTTCGAATCTATCACGCGCATTACTTTACACAGATAAGCTATTTTTATATTACTTTTTATACTTAATAATAACATTATACCATTATTTATACTCTAGCCTTGTTGCCGAGAAATCAACAAACTTTAATAAAAACAATAACGTGGCATACTATAGTGTGGCAAGCATTGATTATTAGTGCCGAGACCAGATCATGGAAAATTAAGTGGTTAATAAATGCTTAAATTCATCTCAAGCACAAACACTAAAAAAGGCGTCTGGCTTGTAAAATTGCTATGATGAATGCTTCCCCATAAGCAAACACAGACGATCGTGTATGAGTGGAAGTAGTCAAATTCTTGTCGAGACTAAAAAAAGAGCCATATTACTCATCTTTACAACCCAGATAGTGTGTTAAATTTCAGCATGATCATACTTTCATCTCTAACCCGTTATCTCAGTAACGGGGCTATTACGTTGTTTTTTCTGACATTAACAACAACACTTTCAGGTTGCACAAACACAGAAGTCAAATCAACAATTTCTGCAAACGAGCTGATTTCCCAGATTCACTCTGGTAGTGCGCCAATCATTCTGGATACGCGTAGCAATTCAGAATATGAGAATGGACATATCCAGGGAGCATTGTATTTTCCATTCTGGAAAGCGTTTTTTGCTGACCAGAAAATCCTCGACCATTGTAAAACCGAACCAGTTATTGTTTATTGTCAGCACGGACCGCGCGCATCGTTTGCTGGATTTGCATTAAAGCGTTCTGGTTGTATCAAAGTGCTAGAACTTGAAGGCCACATGAGTCATTGGACCCAACAAGGATTTCCTGTGATTTCTGTCGACACTTCAGAAAACACCGCTGCACCAACTTCAGATTAATCGATTAGAGAGCGCTATGGATATTAAAACTCCACTTCGACAATTTGTACTCACTGAACTTGTTTACTGTGATGACATCAACAACTTTGGCGATACCGAGGATTTACTCGAAGCAGGCATGGACAGCATGGGCATTATGCGTCTAATCATGTTTGCCGAGCGTGAATTCAAGGTTACCTTACCTGATACAGAAGTTGAACCAGACAGTGTACGCAGTATTAATGCACTGGTTGGATGGATTGAAGAACACAAAAAATGATCGACCGCACTGCTCTATCAGACAATCCGTTCCGTCGCCTTAACCCATCCGATCAGGTTCTGCTGGCTATTGACCATGAAATCCGTAACGATGGAAATGCAGGCAGCAACTGCGGCTTTGCTCTGGAACTGGAAGGTGAGCTGGATCTCGTCGCCTTTCAGCAGAGTTTAATCGACTTGCAAACGCATTTTCCTAGTCTAAGTTCACGGCTTGAACAGCGAGGTAAAACCTTTGGCTGGCAGCGTATTGACGAAGCAATCCCTTTTTACCAACATACGGCTCGCGGAGATAAGTCGTCCGAAGCTGATGATCAACATCAGACGTTGTTGTCTATTATCAACAAAGCTGAGCCAATCAAAACCGCAGCGCCACTGGATTTTCATCTCATCAAAGGATCACAGTGCAACATTTTGCTATTACGCTGGCTGCATCCTTTGCTGGATGCACGAGGTGCTAAGCTGCTTTTTGATTATCTGTTATCAAATAACCGTTCACGTTACACAGGCAAAGATATTTCATTGGTTGAGCAACGACTTTATCATTGGTCGTGGTGGGAAAGACTCAAGATTGCCTGGCTTGGTAGACAATACAACAACCAAATCGACGCTTTAAACAGCGATTTACCAACAGCAGGTTCAGTTGGAAAACAACAGCTACAATGCATTAACCAATACTTTAATGCTGAGCAAACCAGCCTGATTATGGCAAAGGCAACAGAAACAGTGGGGATGGGTTATAAGAGCCTGTATTTTATTGGCTGCTTAATGCGCGCCTTGCGAACTGCTGGTATGGCTGTGGAAAATGATGCCATTTGCGTCCCTTACGCTTTTAATCTACGCCAGCCCAACGCCCCGGTACCAGTACTTGGCAATCATGTCAGCATTTTATTTTCACAAGCGCCGCATGCAGTCATTGACAATCGTGAATCATTGTTTAAACACTTGTGTAAACAATATGCACAAACCATTCGTCGTGGCCTGGATTATTCCTTTCTACCGTGGATGTGGGTAGGACGATGGATGTCACTGGAGAAATATGGCAGCATTTTGCGACAACAAAAAAGTGGGGGTGAGCGAGGTTCGGTCTGGTTCTCAGACATTGGAGAAATGCGTTTCTCATCGGAACAATTCTTCGGTGCACGAATTACAGGTGTACGTCACTTGTGTTTACTCACTTCTCCACCATCATTTGCAGTGTTATTCGGACAATTTCAGGGCAAACTGAGTATCGCGTATAATTTCCTGCAACCTGACATTTCAAACGAATGGGTCAACAAGGTTGATTCTGCACTTCAGCATGAATTGCTCGACACTAAAGACGATCTCACGAATTAATGAATCTGGTCACTGGCATTGAACACCAATGTATAACAAACCCGTTCGCTATCGCAATCAGGGAAAATCAACGCGCAATTAACTATCAACAATTGTCGCTTAAAATCGGTGCTGTTGTGCAATTGTTACAACGCGCAGGCATTCCGTCAGGCAGCAGAATCGGTTTGGCAATGGATCGTGGACTTGATACTGTCTGTGTTCTGCTTGGAGTGCTCTCTGCAGGTTGTTGTTACGTGCCGCTCGACATCAAAAGCCCAGCCAAACGCCGTCAGTTCATTGTGAATGACGCTGGTGTCGCAGCAGTGATTGGTTGTGGCGAATGTCCTCACGAATACCAAAATTTCGGCTGGTTGGACTACAACAGCGTCAGCGACCATGAACTGGATGTCTCAATCCACCAGGCAGATCAGCTCGCCACCATTTTATACACTTCCGGCTCAACCGGTTCGCCAAAAGGCGTTGCATTAAGCCATCGGGCAATACACGCCTTTAGTCACTGGGCACAGCAACTCGTCAACCTGAGGAATACAGATTGTATCGCCAGTCTGACCCCACTTTTTTTTGATTTATCCACATTTGATATTTTTGCCAGTTTATCCACCGGAGCCTGTATCGATTTTGTTCCAGCACAACTGACAATGGCGCCCAGTCAGTTATCAGCATGGTTATCTCAACACAGAATTAGCGGATTCTATACCGTACCGTCTGTGCTTGGTTTTCTGGCATTGAAAGGTAATCTTGAAAAGACACCATTACAGGATTTACGCTTTGTGCTGTTTGCCGGTGAAGTTTTCCCGACCCGATTACTTAAAACACTGATTAATTACCTCCCTAATACCGAGTTTTATAACTTTTATGGCCCAACCGAAACCAATGTGTGTGTGTACTGGCGGGTAGAGCCAGACACTTTGCTAGAGCAAACTCCGATTCCAATCGGTCATCCTGCATGTGGAAATCAATTAAAGATTGCTGAGAATACAGGCGAGCTACTGGTAAAAGGGCCTACTGTCATGAGTGGATACTGGTCAAAAAAAACACTGCATGCCGTGCTAGCAGATCAGCAATGGTATGCGACGGGTGATCAGGTTTCAATCAATGAAAAAGGGGAATATTGCTATCACGGTCGTCTGGATCGCATGCTGAAATGTTCGGGGTATCGTGTTGAACCTGCTGAAATTGAACATGTACTCTTGTCGCTTCCTGAAGTGACAAATTGTGCAGTAATCGGCGTTAGTGACGAAACTGCCGGACAACGTCCTGCTGCCGCTGTGGTCTTGCAACCAGAAACAACAATCCAGGCTCTGAGACGCAAGTTATCGCAACAATTACCTCATTATATGATTCCGAGCCGGTGGAAAATTCTGCCAGCACTGCCATTACTGAAAAATGGTAAAACAGACTATTTGTCAATTTCCAATCTGTTTGTAACCGCTAAATGAAACAAACCAATATTGAATCGGCTATCAGCCCACCCCCACAACACATTGATAACAACTTACGCCTTGCACGACTGCGGCAATGCGGTCGAGTGGATTTATTCAAACATGCGCTGCCAGCTCAATTTGGCGGGGTAAACACTGATTTTCCTCAATTAGTCGAACACCACAAACAACTGGGATATTCAACGCACGACACAGGGTTAATCCTGGCTGTGAATGCACACGTATGGGGTACCGTTTTCCCGTTGATCAAGCATGCCAATGACTTGCAGGTGCAAGAGTGGCTACCAGGATTGATCAGTGGAAAGTTGATCGGCGGACACGCAATCACAGAAGCCCATAGTGGATCAGATCCGTCGGCGATGCGTTCGAAAGCGATTGCCAATCAACACGGTTATTTATTAAATGCTGATAAATGCTATATCACCAATGCGACCATCGCTGATTTGCTGGTTGTTTATGTCATGCTGGACGATCAACCAACCGGGTTTGTCGTTAGCAAACATGATTCAGGTTTCCACACCGAGCCAACCGTTCTGAAAAGCTGTCGCGGCGCAAGCATGGGCAAAGTATTGCTCGACAACTGTCAACTGGACAAATCAAGGTTACTCGGCAAACCCGGAATGGGGTTACAACTCATTCAGCAAGCACTGGAACTTGAACGCGCTTATATCTTTGCCGGTATCTCAGGCATTATGGAATGGCAGCTGGAACAAATTATTGACTACAGCCGCCGCAGGCAATCAGGTACTGTACATCTTGGAAAACATCAGGCAATCAGCCATAAGATTGCAGACATGAAACTGCGTCTGGATACCATTCAGCTTTGGGTTAACCAGTGTGCGACATTGAGTAATAATCAGCAGCGTATCACCCTGCCTGCAGCACAAACCAAGCTTTATGCCAGTGAAGCATTTTTACAATCCAGCCTGGATGCCGTACACATTATGGGTGCGCATGGACTGGATCCAGATACTGGTATAACAGAACTGGTAGCTGACGCAATGGCTGGAAAGCTGTTCTCAGGTTCCTCAGAAATACAAAAAAATATTATCGCCGCATTATCAGGTACAGGCGACGGTTTTAAAGGCCGTATTTGAATTTCAGAAATTTTTCTGCGCGAAGTGAGCGCATCAGCTTACAGCTGTCATACCGACTATTTCGTGTTATTCATAATTCCGCGAACAGCAGTTGGAATATCTGCAGGCAACACAATAATCTTTGAATTACTGGATTCTGAAATATTACGCATGGCTTCCACATATTTTTCGCCCAGCAAATACATTGCAGGTAACTCCTTATCCTCAATCGCTTCAGTGACTTTTTTAAGCGCTTCCTTGGTACCTTCAGCAAGCAATACTTTGGCCTTTGCATCACGACGCGAAGCTTCCAGCCGACCATCCGCTTCCAGAATTGCTGCTGTTTTTTCACCGTCAGCACGGGTCACAGTTGCGCGTCGCTGACGCTCTGCTGCAGCCTGCTCTTCCATTGCAGCCTGCATTGTACCCGATGGGTTAATATCCTGGATTTCAACAGTTTTTAAAGTAATCCCCCAATCCGCAATATCATCCGAAATAGACTGTTTCAACTTAGCCTTTATTTCATCACGGGATGATAACGCGTCATCCAGTGCCATCTCGCCGACAATCGAGCGTAATGCAGTCTGCACCAAAGTGCGAATCGCATACTCATAGTCTTCTACACCATAAACTGCTTTTTCTGGTAATAAAATATTGATATAGGCAACTGCATTGGCGATGATCACCACATTATCAAGAGTAATCACTTCCTGAGAAGGAATATCCAATACGATATCTTTGGTTGTCACCTTATAAGCCACTTTATCGATAAATGGAATAATAAATTTCATGCCGGGCATCAGTGTCCGATGATATTTTCCAAGACGCTGGACGACCCATTTGTAACCTTGCGGAACAAGCTTAACTGCTTTAAATGCAGCAAGGATAAGAAAAAATCCGAGTCCAAAAAGGACAATGATAAAGCCTGACATGACACAATCTCCTTAAATATTGTTCAAATATGTTTAATAACAATCAATGTATTCCCGGATATATCCTTAATACGAACCCGATCACCAATCTGTACCTTATCTTCTGTAACAAACTCCCACTCATCATCACCAAGAATAGGGATAACAAATCTGACTTTTCCTCGACTCTCTTCTGTCGGGACTTTAATGACATGGCCGAATTCTCCAACCACCTTTTTTCTGGCATCGCCTGCAGTCGTTTTGTCTTTTAATTTCAGAAACTTGAACCACATGATAGCGAAGACGATTGATGAGGCAAACCAGGTCAACAACTGGATACTTAAACTAACATCAATAATCCACAAAACCAGTCCAACAACTAAAGCACCCAGCCCAAACCAGAGAATGGTAAATGTTGGCATAAACATTTCTGCAGTAATCAACACTATTCCCAATAACAACCAGTGCCAATATAACAAATCAATATTCATTAATACTCCATCGAGGGTTACGAACCATAAAAATATAATATCAATCGTAGCGATACCAGCATTGTATCAATTATGACGCACCATCAACGCTTAATCGATCCATTCGGTTGATTTCAGTCCATATTTTGCCAAATAAAATCAATTTCCCCTAACACAAGAAAGCATGAGAGACAAAAGGTTGCGATTCCTGTAGCTGCAACTCATGGCTATCTTTATTTATATGAATAACTGGACTGAAACCATGCATATCATCAACTTCAGGTTTCAATTCGAACACATTATTATTCCTGTTTCAGGCGACCGACATTCTATCGGGAAGATGTTAACACAACGTCACAAAAAACAATCCTCATGACTCGCTCGGTAACTTTTATGATTTCACAACTAGTCTACACTTAAATCAAACGTGGCAATTTGATGATGATTTTACAAAGATTACCGGGAAACATATGGCTATCAAACCAATTCACATAGAAAACGAGATAAAAGCCAGCTTCAACCTGCCGCTTGACGAATATGACGCGAAAGAGCTGGTCTTTGACCAATGGCAGTTTCTTAGTCGACTCGCTGAGCGACGTTTTCCAAACGATGACAGTATGGCGCAAGGCGCTTTATTATTTGTCCTTGAAAAACTAGAAGTAGATAAGTGGAAGCGAGTTAGAGCATGGGAAGGCCAAGGTGCTTTTCATACCTTTCTGGCTGTACTCACTGCACGTTTGATGACAGATTACACGCGTTCTAAATTCGGCCATCATCGAACACCAACATGGATCAATAACAAGAATGATATTGCCTGGACCAAAGCTTACCAACTCATTATTTTCCAGAATTATTCACGTAAAGATGCAATAGAAATATTGTCCATCTCTTATCGCGGTAGAGAAAGATGGTATTTTGAAGAAATGGTTGCTACTATTTTGGCGAATAATAACCGTCCTGTACGTGCTATAGAGTCGCAAGTGCAAATTGATACGATTGAGGATGTGTCTTGTTCTTTTCAAACGTCAGAGTATACTGAAAAAATCAGTGAAAAAATGCTGTTAGAGGCTGTGATAGGGTATTTAAACGATCAAGAGAGTGATCGTTCCCAACAAAGCGAGAATCAGGAGATCGAGCGCCTGTTATCTCAATTGAGTATTAAATTAAGCATGTCTGAAGAAGACAAGTTAATACTGAGAATGAGATATTGTGACGGAATGAGCATTACTGCAATCACCAAAGCTCTAAGTCTTAAGGGCGATATCTACAAGCGTATTAATAAGTTAATAAGACACCTGACAAATGCATGCACGGAATTAGGTGTGCTGGACGATACGGTCTGAAACTTTTTAGGAGTTATGTAATGAATAATCGAGTTCACATCTCAGATAATGAGCGATTGGTTGCACTCTTTGGCCTGGCAGCAACCAGACAGAAGAGTAATTCAGCTTCTTGCCCTTCAGACGAAAAACTCTCTGAGTTGATTGATAACACATTAAATAGTAAACAGCGCACTTCTCTATTCAGGCATTTGAATCAATGCAGTAAATGCTATCAATTATGGCTAGAAACAACCGACCTGCTGCTTGAAGAAAAAGATTTGATTGAAATAGTCAACCTCGATCATTTTCGGGCAACAGCGAGTTAAATCGCTCATCTGCAATAATCGAACTCGAGCTGGCATCTGGGTTCCTGTTTTGAAACCCGTGCCCTTTATCAAACATTCCACGAGTTTTCGTATGACTCAATCATGTAGCAAACACAATACCTGTTAATCTGGAACCCTTCTGCGCCTGAAAAAACATGTAAAACTGTATCGCTTTTACAATAGGTGCTTGTCTGTAACAATGTATGCAAGAACAACCCCTAATCTACACTCACTCAAAAATTCCTGCCGTAGACCCCGGATACAATCACAAGTAGTCAAACTCTCCACATATTATTCAAGCAATCAACAGTTATTCAAGCAATCAACAGCCTTTATTGTGGACTATCATTTTTTAACATTCGTTAGTGAATACATTAAATTTTGTATACATTCTAGTTGCCATATCTATAAAACCGTACAAACATAGCTGAAAATTCTCTGTTCGCATACGACTCCAGACTTAGATAACCATGTAGCCAGAACTGAATAGAATCAACGAAGCGAAATACACTCCATGCAACAACGGAAAACTAGTTATGTCATTAACAAAAATCTGCATCAGCAATTTGCGTTAGTCATTCTTGCCTTGTTCCCAGCTACATGTTCGTTTACTATCACTGTGAGGTCATGGAAAGATAGTCTATATATTTCATCAATGATAATTTAAAAACCTCTATGTAGTCAAAACGT
Source organism: Crenotrichaceae bacterium (assembly GCA_011322755.1). Classification (GTDB taxonomy): domain Bacteria; phylum Pseudomonadota; class Gammaproteobacteria; order Methylococcales; family DRLZ01; genus DRLZ01. The sequence goes on along the minus strand of DRLZ01000003.1, from coordinate 4,693 downwards.
TGCCACCTGAGATATCAGCCATGATAGAAAACCATCTGACACTCCTGCGCTTAAGTATTTTTATATTGATTCTTTGTACTTTGTTGCTTGCAGAATGGAAGTGGGGATTTCGTCGCTATCTCACATCCAAATTTGAACGTCTCATTGACAACCTTGGATTAATGATTGTCAGTTCTGTCTTGCAACGTCTTTTAAGCGCAGGTGGTGCTGTTGCTGTCGCTCTCTGGGCAATGCAAAATAACTATGGTTTGCTGCATCATATCGCACTACCACAATGGCTTGTTATCACCTTGTCTGTGCTGGCACTCGACTTCGCAATCTATCTTCAACACCTTGTTTTTCATAGAATTAATTTACTATGGAGAATCCATCAGGTTCATCACAGCGATATCGGTTTTGATTGCACCACAGCCGTTCGTTTCCACTTCATCGAAATTCTGTTGTCTACTCTATATAAGATGCTGCTGGTAGTGCTAATTGGCGCTCCAGCTTTTGCCGTGGTTTTGTTTGAAATACTATTGAATGGATTTGCCTTGTTTAACCATTCAAATCTACATTTTCCGCCTGCGCTAGACAAATGGCTACGAAATTTTGTCATCACTCCGGATATGCACCGCATTCATCACTCGGCAAAATGGAGTGAAACCAACAGTAACTATGGGTTTTCTGTACCCTTCTGGGATAAGCTCTGCGGCACATATGTCAGCGATCCAGAGCTTGGACAGGAAAAGATGAAAATTGGATTACCGGATGAGGATAATTCAGAGCCTGTACACTTTGTCGACTTGTTATTGATGCCATTTCAAGCCCAAAAATAGCCGTATCGCAAGCTGATTCTCTGGCACCACATTCATTCTCTTACCCCATTCCCTAATCGTTTATTCTGGATGAGCTGAATACCATGAAAACGAAAATATATTATCTATTTTTTTCAGGGATGATAGTCCTGTTCTCACCTGTTATCTCTTACGCAACACAGCAAAAGATACACATTGCCTATCTCTCTCAAATCCCGGAGATCAGACAAGCAGCGTCCAGCCTTGACCCTGTGGTTACTGATCGAGGTATTCAGGGTGCCAACCTAGCGATTGTCGATAACAATACGACTGGCGCATTTCTGAATCAACAATTTGATTTACAGCTCACAACGCTTGCTTCTGATCAGGACCCAGTTAGCGTGTTTAAGACTTTAATCAATCAAGGGATCCAATTTATTCTTGCTGATGTTCCCGAGCACAAATTACCTGAATTGCAACAACTGGCTGATAGCGCAAAGGTCTTGTTATTTAATGTTTCCAGTCGGGCTGATGACTTGCGTCAATCCGCATGTGGAAAAAATACGCTGCATTTGTTACCCAGTCGCGCCATGCGAGCTGATGCATTAGGTCAATATTTACTGTTTAAACGCTGGAACAAGTGGTTATTGGTTGTCGGTTCTCAACCCAAAGATCAACTGTTTGCCGCTGCATTAAAACGCGCCGCCAAACGTTACCAGATGAAAATTGTTGATGAACGAATCTGGAAACACAATTACGATGCAAGACGTACCGCGCAAAAAGAAATTCCGGTATTTACCCAGGGTATTGAGCATGATGTTCTGGTTGTTGCCGATGAAGATGGTCTGTTTGGCGACTACCTCCCTTATCGCACCTGGATACCAAGACCTGTCGTCGGTACGCAAGGTTTGTTTGCCACAGCCTGGCATCCAGCGCATGAACAATGGGGCGCGTTACAACTTAACAACCGTTTTCGCAAACAAGCAAAGCGCGACATGACTGAAATCGACTATGGCGCGTGGCTGGCTGTTAGAGCAATTGGTGAAGCAGCCAGCCGCACTCAATCCACTGACTACCAGACGATCCGGGATTTTATGTTGTCTGGTCAATTTGCGCTGGCCGGTTTCAAAGGACGCGCCTTGTCTTTTAGACCCTGGAATGGACAGTTACGTCAGCCTGTCCTACTGGTGTGGCCTCGCGCCGTTGTCAGCGTCTTGCCATTAGCAGGATTTTTACACCCTGTTAACACGCTAGATACATTAGGTTTTGATAAAGCAGAAGTTAAGTGTCAATCGAACTAAAATGCCACCATCAGCTTGCTTCTTCAGCCACACCACATCGGCTACCACCTGAATAATCCATTCATTGCTCAAGTCTGTCTTTAACGCATGACACGGACAAAATTGCAAAATATCCCAACCAACCTGATCATGGGGTTTCTCGGTGTCGGCAAAACAACTGCCGTCATCAACCTGCTCAGGCAAAAACCACAACATGAAAACTGGGCGGTGCTGGTCAACGAATTTGGCAAGGTCGGCATCGATGGAAAAATTCTTGCCACAGCTGGCGCTACCGTAAAAGAGATACCGGGCGGCTGTCTGTGTTGCGCGGTTGGACTGCCGTTTAAAACCGGCGTCAATCAACTCATTAAACAAGCCAGACCCCATCGTTTACTGATTGAACCATCGGGTCTGGGACATCCCAAACAAGTTCTGGATATGTTGCTTAAAGACTCATTCAGCACTGTGCTCGATATGCGCGCCAGCATTTGCCTGGTTGATCCGCAAAAACTCAAAGATCCTCGCTACACCGACCACGCAACATTCATCGACCAGATCGCCTTGTCCGATGTACTGGTTGCCAACAAAGCCGATCTGGCCGAGCAAGCGTCAATTCGCTTGTTCCAGCAACTGGCAAAATCAGCTACGCCGGCAAAAGCAGTGATCTCCGAAACAATCAATGGCAGGCTGAATCCTGACTGGCTCGATATTTTAAGAAATCCGGCAAGATGCGCAACATCCCCTTACGCGCATTCAATAGCGCAGGCTTCTGCAACATCAACAGACAGCGCGAATCAGCTGACATCGTTTAGCCAGACCTTCCCTACCCCATCCTGTTTTGATTTTAGTCAATTATCCAGCCTCATTCGCACATTAAAACCCGAGCGCTTCAAAGCATACCTATTGACAGATCTCGGCTGGCTCATTATTAACAGCGCCAATGGCCGAATTGATTGCCAGCCTTGCAAACCGGCGCGTCATAGCCAGATTGAAATTGTCGCCACACCAGCTCAGTTGACCAAAGTTTCACAACGAATCAATGCATGTCTTGTTGAAGTAAAACCCGCAACTTCGGCTGACAAATCAGCCTAAGTGAAAACATCCTGCATCTAATTCCTGTTATAATCCGCGGCTAACATAAACAGCTGTCTAGTAATCAAATCAGCAACCAAACCCGAGAATCCTAGTCCCGTTAACCATGACACCCGAACAATTCCAGCAACTGGCCAGTCAGGGCTATAACCGCATCCCGATCACACGACAAGTTCTGGCCGATCTGGATACGCCGCTCAGCGCCTATCTAAAACTGGCAAACCAGCCTTATACCTATCTATTTGAATCAGTGCGCGGTGGCGAGCAATGGGGACGCTATTCCATTATTGGACTGACCAGCGCCACGATTATCGAGGTCTTTGGCAATACAGTCACTGTCAAACACAACGGCTCTGTCATTTCCAGTGAAGAAGTCGATCACCCACTGCAGTGGATTGAGGCCTATTTCAGTCGCTTCAAGGTTCCTGATATCGACAATCTGCCGCGCTTCAGCGGTGGACTGGTCGGCTATTTCGGCTACGAAACCATTGGTTATATCGAGCCGAGATTGCGCAACGATAACAAACCTGATCCGCTGGAAACACCGGATATTCTGTTAATGCAATCCGAAGACGTGCTGGTGTTTGACAATCTCAGCGGCAAGCTGATGTTTATCACTCACGCCAACCCTGCCCTGCCCGATGCCTATGACAATGCGCAGAAACAACTGGACGATTGGGTACGCAAACTCAGGGAAACCCAGGCGAGAACCAACCTGCAGCACAGTAATACAGTCAATGAGCAAGACTTTATTTCCGGCTTTACCCAGCAAGGATATGAATCAGGCGTAAGCGCAATCAAAGACTATATTGTCGAAGGCGATGTCATGCAAGTGGTGTTGTCACAACGCATGTCGATTCCTTACAAGGCTGATCCGCTGGATCTGTATCGCGCGCTGCGTTGTCTGAATCCATCACCTTACATGTATCATCTTAATCTTGGTGAATTCCACATCGTCGGCTCATCACCTGAAATTCTGGTTCGGCTGGAAGATGATACAGTCACGGTGAGACCAATCGCAGGCACCCGGCCACGCGGCACAACTCGTGAGCAGGACAAGGCGCTGGAAAACGATTTGCTTGCTGATCCGAAAGAGCTGGCTGAGCATTTAATGCTGATTGATCTGGGACGCAACGATGCGGGCAGAGTCTCGCAGATTGGCACAGTCGAACTCACAGAGAATATGTGCGTCGAATACTATTCACACGTCATGCACATCGTCTCCAACGTTGACGGCAAGTTGCAAGCCGACAAAAATGCATTTGACGTACTGGCAGCCACCTTCCCTGCCGGAACAGTCAGCGGAGCACCTAAAATCCGCGCCATGGAAATCATTGATGAGCTGGAGCCAATCAAACGCGGCATCTACTCAGGCGCCATTGGCTACATCGGCTGGTCAGGAAATATGGACACCGCTATCGCCATCCGCACCGCGGTAATTAAAGATGAACAATTACACATACAAGCCGGGGCCGGCATCGTCTACGACTCGGTTCCACGTAATGAATGGGATGAAACAATGAACAAAGGTCGCGCCATTTTTCG
>DRLZ01000002.1 GCA_011322755.1 Crenotrichaceae bacterium | reverse complement strand
AATGACAAGTCACCCTCGTAATCACGGTCATAACCAATTGCATGGGGTATCTGCTTGAGAAATATGATAATTCCAATGCCTGATAACATGCCGGTAATCACAGAGGAAGGGAAGTAATAACCGATAATTCCGGCTCTTCCAAATCCCATCAGCATCTGAAAAATCCCGGAGATAACCACTGCTAGCAGGAAAGCTTCAAACCCTAGTTCGTGGATCGCGCCAAACACAATGACTGTTAAACCAGCTGCAGGACCACTCACGCCCAGAGCGGAGCCGCTCAGGAAACCAACAATCAAGCCACCCACGATGCCTGCAATTAAACCTGAAATTAACGGTGCGCCCGATGCGAGCGCAATTCCCAGACAAAGTGGGAGTGCAACAAGAAATACAACCACACCAGCTGGAATATCGTATCGAAAATTGGAGAAAACATCGGTACCTTTCGTTTTCTGATTGAAGACTTTATCGTTTTTTATTTCTGTATTCATGGTTCATGTCGTCGTAGCTAAAAATGTGAATGATCGATTACTGTCATTATCAAGGCACTCAAAACTTGTGCCAGACAATGTAAGATGCCGGATCAACTGTTAACCAAGCACGGAATTTCAGCTGACTCAATCGTGAATCCAGCTTACTAATAAATCCAGCCATAGTAAAATAGTATGTTTCTATTGTTATTATCGAGAAATACGATATTAATACTTATTAACAACTTAAAAAACCACCAGTGCATCTGAATTATTCAATCATGTCAGCCTGTATTTCTCATTCCTGCAGCAATTGCATTAATCGTGCGCAGCAGTGGTTTCATCCAGATGTTCTCTGATGGGTTTTGAACCGCTGACGCTCTCACCTTGTGTAACAGGACAACCTGGATGTAGTTTAACGGTCCCAGATAAGCATTACGCCGATTCAGTGAAGCCGCCAGCATGGGATTTTCCGAAAGCAGTTGTTCTGAATCTACAATATCGAGAATCCAGTCTGTACAGCGCTGATGTTCCTCGGCAATCAAGCCATAGATACGTTTTCCGACATCTGACTTAACACACAAACTTGCATATTCTCTGGCAATCTCCATATCCGATTTAGTTAACGCCATTTGTGTGTTGCTAAGCAGATTACGGAAAAATGGCCAGCTCTGGTACATTGCCTGAAGAGACTGTAAACGCTCTGGTTTACCGGCACACCAAGTCGACAGACTGGAGCCAACACCGTACCAGGCAGGAAATGTTTGACGGGATTGCGCCCATGAAAAGACCCAGGCGATAGCACGCACAGATTGCCTGGAACGATCTTGTTGCTTACGATGTGACGGCCGTGACCCAATGTTGAGCCGACCAATTTCACTCACAGGCGTTGATTCATAGAAATAGTCAAGAAACCCTTCAGTTCGTTCAGTCAATTCACGGTAACCATGCTCTCCAATTCGAGCAAGTTCACTCATAACAGCCAAATCATCATGGCTAACTCCGGTAACAGGCTGTACCAAGCTAACACTTGCCTTGAGTAGCCCGGTGATGCCAATGGTCATCTCATAGATTGCAGTTTCCACATTGTTGTAACGGTAAAATAACATCTCACCTTGTTCGGTAAACTTGATTTGCCCACGCACCGTATCTGGCGGTTGAGCAAGAATTGCTTCGTGAGTAGGCCCACCACCACGGCCTATCGTACCTCCGCGACCATGAAACATGCGACATTTGAGACCGTGATGCGCAGTAACACGAATGACTTTTTGCTGAGCCCGATACAGATTCCATGCAGAGGCAAGGATACCGCCATCCTTGCATGAATCTGAATAGCCGAGCATGATTTCCTGCCTCTTTTTTGAGGCTTTGAGTAACTCCCGGTATACTGGAACATTCAACAATGTGCCAAGTACCGACTCGATTCGTTCAAGATCTGCAACGGTTTCAAATAACGGGCTGATGCCTATCTGGCAATACCAGCTGCCGCCAATACGTCCAACCAAACCACTTTGTGCTGCCAGCAACAACACTTCCATAATATGACTGGCGCTATGAGTCATCGAGATTACATAGCGATCAAAGCAGTTTGAATCAATTTCACGCTGCATTCGAAACATTATGTGAAATACTTCAAGTACCGCTCTGCTTGTTTCAGATAAACTCGCACTATCGTAAGCTAGTCCATTTGGGACGGTGATTGCCTCGCTGAGTACTTCCAATCGCTGTTCTTCGCTCAGACTTTGATAATCAAGAGACAAGGAAGCCATCAGAAGTTCAGACACTGCATTGGTATGACACGTTGATTCCTGCCGCACATCTAACCGCATCAGGTGAAAACCGAAAGTTTCAGTAAGACGAATCAAATCCTGTAATTCCAGGGCTGCAACTTGCGCATCACCGTGACTACATAGAGATTCATGGATTGTTGATAAGTCGTTCATGAATGCTGGAACACATGTATACAAATTACTATCTGGTTGAATTTGGCCGTTATTAAGGTGTTGTTGTATTTGGGCGAGCGTTTTTTCCATCATGTATTTCATCAGAACAAGCATGTGGCGATAAGGCTCTTGCAGATGTGGTTTTTCAATCTCTGTGATTGATCCACCAAGTAATCGTCGTTTGGATTCAAGGCTGGCAAGGAATTTTGCAGTTGGCTGACATAAACCATAAGAATATGAAAGCTGTTCGCATAATATATCTAATCGCCGGACATACTCCTGCACGATGGTTCTTGCCTGTAATCTTAATGCCAGGACAGTCGTTTCAGGCTTGACATTCGGATTACCATCGCGGTCACCTCCGATCCAGGAGCCAAACTGAATAAAACTGGGTATGCACACTTGCTGTGCAACTGTTTCTCCGTAGACATCGACGAGCGACCGCTCAAAATTCCGGTAAGCACGTGGGATTGCCTGAAACAGGGAGAGAGAGAAATAAGAAAGTCCCGCATCAATTTCATCAGTCACACCCATGCTCTGGCTACGAATTTCATCGACTTTCCATAATAACTGAATTTGGCTATGCAACTTTTCAAGCATTTCCTGCCTGAAATAACCTTTTACGCGTGGATCATCCAGTTTCTCGTGGGTTAGAAAAATGTTACGCAGCGCACCTTTGACAGTGCGTCGTTTGGTTTCAGTGGGATGAGCTGTCATTACCGGCATATATAACAACTCATTCAGAAGTATCTGAAGCTTGTCATGCGTCACTCCAGACTGTTTAAGCGTCAGCAAGGTATCATGAAAGGAACCTGGCCAATAGTGACCTCCTTGTTCGGCTTGCCGTCTCCGTAAACGCAGGTAATAGGATTCCTCAGCAATATTGACCAAGCTGAAATAGAGATTGAAAGCCCGCGCAACTGCATTGACACGTGCAGGTTCCAGCAGCTCAATTGTGTCGAATAAATGCTCTCGCAGAACTTTATTTCCATCGCGTCTAAATTTGTTAACGCCACTTTGTAGTTGTTCAACTATAGCCGAGACCTCAGGATCTTCCTGTGTTTTCAATACTCGCGCAAGCAGTGATCCTAAGAGGCGAATACTTCGACGAAGTTCTTTTTCATCATATTGTGTGTTCATGAATAAGTCAGCTGATGTCATTAAAATTTTGGCGTAATTACCTGTTCTGTTTCCGGCTCTATGCAGGTAACTAACCATCTAAATCAGGATACTAGCGAAACCGTATCGAGATTAAGTAGTTGAAACGGTCTCTTCTATGCATCTGGAACGAACTGTAGATTATTTGCTTACAGTAATTTCTATGTAGAATGCTCTATCCAAGCCTCTTCCGTAATATTCAGATATGGCACAACAGCTTACTTTCAATTATTTTTATTGTAAAATAGGATATTTAGAATAAATACATTGTTATAAACGATACTTAAATTATGGAACGACTCAACTACCAGCATTTATTCTATTTCTGGAATATCGCGAAAGAAGGCGGTATCACGCGAGCCTGTGAAAAGCTGCATTTGGCACAACCCACTATTAGCGGTCAACTCGCTGTATTTGAACAAGCAGTTGGGGAAAAGCTATTTCACAGAAAGGGACACAAACTCATACTTACTGACACAGGTCGTACCATATTCAACTATGCAGAAGAGATTTTTACACTCGGACGTGAATTGACTAATACCTTAAAAGGTCGCCCAGTCGGACGAGGGCTACGACTTAACATAGGAATGGCAGATGCTTTGCCAAAACTAATCGCCTATCGATTAATTGAGCCGGCACTGCAATTACCTGATCCGGTGCAGGTTATCTGCTATGAAGACAAAGCAGAGCGCCTATTAGCAGAAATTTCGTTACACGGTCTCGACCTTGTTTTATCAGACATCCCCGCGACACCTTCAATAGCCACACGCACATTTAACCATCTCCTGGGGGAATGTAGCCTCGCTGTCTATGGAACACAAAATTTAGCCGCACGCTACTGTTCTAACTTTCCTCGCTCACTCAATGGCGCTCCGCTATTGCTGCCAACGCCGAGTACAGCACTCCGACGTTCGCTGGATCAATGGTTTGATACAAAAGGCATTTGTCCTGATATCCGGGCTGAAATAGAAGACAGTGCCTTGCTTAAAACATTCGCCAGCGCTGGAGTTGGGCTGTTTGTGGCACCTATTGCAGTAGAAGCAGAAATCAGGCATCAGTACGGTGCTGAAACAGTTGGCATTATTGATGCTGTCCACGAGCGATTTTACGCAGTTTCCGCCCAACGAAAACTAAAACATCCTGCCGTACTGGCAATTCTTGAAAATGCTCAAGCAGGTCTGTTTGATGCTGGATAATCGCTGTTACTAATCCGCCTGTAAACGGTATGTATCAGACGAAATCAAATTTTTTGTGAATTAATGAGAGGTACAGGCGAGGAGTCATCAGGCTTGTATGGGCTAGGGGCGGGCAATCCTGAATTGTTTTCCATCTTTACTCAACACCATACTATCATTACCGATATCGACCAACTTTAAGTCTTCTTCTATCCAGTCACCAATTCGATATTTACGCATACTGATGATCACGAATGCAGCTTCTGCATCTTCAGAGTGAACATAGACATTGATATCAAGCTGAGGTATCTGGTGTTGAAATTCAGACGACATTTGCCTTAGCATCGGGATCTTTTTTTGATTACGGCGAACCTTCTTTTTAAATATCGGGGGCGTTTGTCTGACTTTCTGAGTCTGTGCCCTCAACAGTTTGTTCTTTTCCACATGTTGCTTAGATTGTTTTTTTGTTGCGTTAGTTCTGTTTTTAACCCTCGCATTGCTATCTGCATTAATTCCTTTAGTCTGGCGTTGCGTGTTCAAATTTATTTTTGCATTTGCTACTGCTGACTTCGATCTAATTCTCTCTGTTTTATCAAAAGTCATCTGATTCCCGGTTTCAGATACAGTCGATGTTTGCTGTTGCTTGTTACTTGCCATTAACTCAGCGATCGATTGCGGTGAATTGTTTGCCTGTTTCTGATCAGCAGTTTGTCTTGATTTTCCCAATACATTCGCTTCTGAATGAGTCTGCTGAGTCACCTTAAGTATCTGATCAGGTGTGTTGCTGGAAAACCCTGCATTGCTGATTTTAGTAACCGGAGCTGAAATGTCTGAGTGTGTTGTTTTCTGGCCAAGCGCATGATAAACAAACCATGCCAAGTTAACAGAGATGAGAATAACCAACAAAATTAAGCTCCAATGATATCGAGATGAGCGTTCAGTCGCACGCTCATAATTGATATTTGGCACTTCCGGTTGTCTACGTTCACGCTCTGCTTTTCGTAAGGCATCTAAAATATATGACATTTTTTAATCACCTTTCATAATAAGCCAAGGTCTTCCCGTATCAACTGAATTATTCAATAATATCCAGGTTTTTGGTCCTACGACACCGTCTGCATCCAAGCCACTTTTTATTTGAAATTGTGTCACGATTCTGGTGAGTACTTCATCAAAAATCAGCGGCGTAACCGTCTCCAGACTTTTATCGTCAAACGCTGCTAATAATTCTCGTAACTTGAATACATTTTTTCCCTGATCCCCTTGTCGCAAGATATATTTACCAGGACCAAAAGGCTTCCAGAGTTGAACATAATTTCCATTCCACAATGGCACAAGCTGACTCAGAGTAGTAACAAATTCTGGCTCTTTACCAAGATCAAGATAGATCTTGTCATCAGCAACTTTTTTGAGAACAACATGATATTTTTGCCCTGCATTATCTTCCAGTTCTAATATTGCCGGACGATCAAACTGAAGAATTTGTCGCCAGTTACCGGTCTCAACCAGGCAAAGATAGCCATTTTGCTTTGCCATTTCACATGGGTTGACTATCTGTTCATCATTTACCTTCAAGCCAAACTCAGAAAAAAGCCGGGTAAATGCGGCAGCTAATGTTAGTTTCTGTTGATGTAATTGATTTGTTAATAATTGAGGTAAAACTTTCTTAGTTGTCGGTACTTCGATCTTGACAGGTTTTTTCGCTACAACTGGTTCTATTGGTTTTACTATTTT
>DRLZ01000001.1 GCA_011322755.1 Crenotrichaceae bacterium | reverse complement strand
GGAATGATCGCCGGAGCAGGTATTTTTATTGGCTTGTTTGTAACCTTAACAATACTCCCCGCACTGCTTGTCATATTTCGTGCAAACACTGAACATTCACGCCTCAGCTTGCCTGACTGGCTGGTGGAGTTACCGATCAAGCAACATCGAACCATTAAAGTGATTTCGTTGCTAGCGGCTGTCTTTTCACTGATTCTGATATCCAAAGTGCATTTTGATCCTGATCCGATCAATCTGAAAGCACCCTCGTCTGAATCAGTCATTGCATTCAAGCAGCTACAGCACTCAGAATACTTTTCACCATTAACGATTACCGCGCTGACACATTCAGCAGCAAACACTCAGCGTGTTCAACGCAGCCTGGAACAACTTAACGTAGTCAAACAAACCCTATCCCTGTTTGATTTTGTCCCCGATGATCAGGATGAAAAACTGGAACTGATTGATAATCTGGCACTACTGCTAGGCCCTGACATTCAACGCTTAACCCAGAAACCGGATGAAATCACTCACGCTGATTCGATTATCGCATTTAAACACAGTGTTGATATGCTCATTGCCAGTGGAAATACATCCATTGATTCCGGTTTGCTTGGCAATTTACAATTATCATTAAGCAACTATTTAGCCAGCCTGGAGAACAGCACACACCCAAAACAGCGACTCAACACACTTCAAAACAGCTTGCTGGGCTATTTGCCTACGACCATGTCTACTTTGTCCAACGGGCTGAATGCTGAACCTATCAGTTTAAACAACCTTCCGGAATACATACGCAAACGCTGGCTTAGCCAGAATCAGGCAAGTCAGGATCAAACCTACCGGATTGAAGTTCTACCCAGAGAACCCTTAACCAATCAAACCGTATTACATGATTTTGTACGTGGTGTTCAGTCCATAGTTGCGGATGCCACAGGATTTCCTGTGGTTTGCATCGAATCCACAACAGCGATTGTCAATGCATTTATCCAGGCATTTTTATCGGCTTTTGTAGTCATTACCATCATTTTATTAATGAGTCTGCGCAGTTTAAAATCGACAATGCTGGTCATCTGGCCGCTAGCGCTTGGGGGATTACTCACTTGTGCATCAACCGTCATCTTTAATACCCCGTTTAATTATGTTAATGTCATTGCTCTACCGCTGTTGCTTGGTATCGGTGTTGATAACGGCATCCATATTATCCAGCGATTCAGATCAGCAAAAAGTAGCCAAAATCCTCTTAAAACCAGTACAACACCGGCTATTTTTTATAGTAACCTAACCACCGTCCTGAGCTTTTTTAGTTTGACATTGACTTCTCATGCCGGTATGTCGAGCATGGGTTGGTTGCTCGCTGTCGGTGTTTTGTTTGCAGTCATCTGTACATTGATTATTTTGCCCGCTTATCAGGTGACTGTAACAGATTGAATTAGCAATATATTTCGTTTTATCAATAGAGACAACAATGCCTACTCCAATCTCCGAATTATTACAACAACAACAAGGACAACATTTCGACCTGCATGAGCAATATCTCAACAACCAGATGGTGCGTGTACTCAAAACCATTGGTTACGACCGCACCTATACGCGTGCCAAAGGTCAGTATTTATATGATCAGGATAATAATGAATATCTGGATTTATTGAGCGGTTTTGGTGTTTATGCATTGGGACGAAACCATCCGGCGATTATTGCTGCATTGAAAGATGTGTTGAATGCAGAACTACCCGATCTGGTTCAACTGGATGTTTCCCTGCTAAGTGGAATGCTGGCTGAAAAAATTGTCAAAAACACGCCACAAGGACTGGATCGCCTGTTTTTTTGTAATTCAGGTTCAGAAGCGGTGGAAGCGGCAATCAAATTTGCGCGTTATACAACAGGTCGCAGTCATATTGTCTATTGTGAACATGGATATCATGGTCTAACCCTGGGTTCATTATCACTGAATGGTGAAAATGTATTCCGTGAGGGTTTTGGTCCACTGCTTCCTGATTGCAGCGCTGTACCATTTAACGACTTGCCAGCACTGGAAAAAGCGTTGGCGAGCAAGGAAGTTGCCGCTTTTATCGTTGAACCAATTCAGGGTAAAGGTGTCAATTTACCATCTGATGACTATTTACCAGAAGTACAGCGCTTGTGTAAACAATACGGCGCCTTGCTTGTAGCTGATGAAGTCCAGACCGGATTAGGGCGTACAGGCGAACTGTGGGCAGTCAACCACTGGAATGTAGAACCGGATATGTTGCTGATGGCGAAAGCACTCTCAGGTGGTTTTGTCGCAGTCGGTGCAGTTGCAATGAAAAGCTTTGTGATGGACAAGGTGTTTAACCGCATGGATAGAGCTGTGGTGCATGGTTCAACGTTCTCCAAAAACAATATGGCAATGGCTGCCGGATTGAGCAGCTTGATGGTGATTGAAGAAGAAAACCTGGTTGAGAAAGCCCGTCAATCAGGTCAACAACTGATTGCGCGATTGTCAGCATTGATTGAGCAATATGAATTTTTGCATGAAGTGCGCGGTAAAGGCCTGATGATTGCTATCGAGTTTGGCAGCCCTACAAGCCTGAAACTGAAAGCAGCATGGACCATGCTTGAAACAGCAAACAAAGGCTTGTTTTGTCAAATGGTCACCATTCCACTGTTTTCAGAACATCGGGTGCTGACCCAGGTTGCAGGACACGGAATGAACGTCGTCAAACTGCTCCCGCCACTGATGATTACTGAAAAAGACATCGACTGGATTGTCGATGGTTTCGACAAAACGATCGCGGATTGTCACAAAGTACCCGGATCAATCTGGGACTTGGGAAAAACACTTGCCGGTCATGCGCTGAAATCCCACAATCGTTAGTTGATATACCAGAATAGACGTTACTATCTTGCAAATCATCACAGAGCTGTCAATCATCAGAAAAAACCCGGTCAATTCAGCAATGGAATTAATATCAGAACTTCCATACCTGAATAAATCAACTATTCTTTATTAGACAGACCAGATAACAATGAATCAATCAGTGTAACAATGCTCAGCCCTGTTTCATATTTCAAAGCAAAATTCCATCAATACCGAAAACACCTGATAGTCGTCGGACTGCTCTATGGCGTGGTATGGAGCATCATCCTGTTTTTCACATGGCCTGATGCGCCAGAGTATTTAGCCTGGTTTGATCTTGTTTCCGGAGTTATCCTTATCTATTTAGCGTATCAGGTTGCAAAAGAACAGTATCACTTCATCAACAGCAATATGTTCTTTCTCATACTGGAGCTTGCCAGTCTGGTTTACGCTATCATCTGGACGTTTGTTATCATGATTGTTTTTGAGCTGGACATTGGCGAACTGCAACTGCCCTTCGATGCGATTTCACTCTATGCGCTCATTTTAATGTTAAATAAAGTCTGGAAAGGTGACGCAACGCCAATTTGATATATTAATACAGCGATTGTTACTATTCGTCATTAACAAGAAGCTGAAAATCTACTGACAAAGGCTTCTACAAGCCATCGAAAGTGGTCTCTGAATAAAACTGTCCCATTATCTTTACAAGCCTGCTGCAACGCTCTTCGCTTATTAAAG